>JBAPWR010000217.1:0-1791 GCA_049283775.1 Thiobacillus sp. | reverse complement strand
GCTGTGGCTGCCGGCTTTCAGCCATCCTGTTGCCAGCTTGCTGCGACGTCTGGGAATCGTGCTGCTGTGCATGGCGCTCGGTTTTGCCTGGGCCGCCTGGCGCGCGGAGGGACGTCTGGCCGAACGCCTGCCGAGCCATTGGCAGGGGGTGGACATCGAACTGGTCGGGGTGATCGCCGACCTGCCGCATGCCAACGTGCGCGGCGAGCGTTTCCTGTTCGACGTCGAGCAGATGCTCACGCCCGGGGCGCCGGTGTTGCGGCGCGTTCAGCTGACCCGCTACTGGCCGCGTGATGCCGAAGACGTCTCGCCGCGGATGCGGGCGGGAGAGCGCTGGCGGCTGACGGTCCGCCTCAAGACGCCCTACGGCACCAGCAATCCCCACGGTTTCGATCTCGAAGCGTGGATGCTCGAACGCCGCATCAACGCCAGCGGTTATGTGCGCGAGGCGCCCGCGCCGCAGCGCATCGCCTCGCGTGCAGCCACGCCGTCCGCCTGGGTCGCCGCGACCCGCGCGGCGGTGCGCGAGCGCATCTTCGCGACCCTCGGAGACGCGCCTTACGCAGGCGTCATCGCCGCCCTGGTGGTGGGCGACCAGCGCAGCATCCCGCATCCACAGTGGCGTGCTTTCACGCGCACCGGTGTAAATCATCTGCTGTCGATTTCAGGCTTGCACGTCACCATGATCGCCGCGCTCGCCGGCTGGCTGGTGGCGAGCCTGTGGCGACGCCTACCGCATCGCGCGGAGCATCTGCCAGCACGCCAGGCAGGCCTCGTCGCGGCGGTGCTGGCGGCGTTTGGCTATGCGCTGCTGGCCGGGTTCCAGGTGCCGGCGCAGCGTACCCTGTTCATGCTGACGGTTCTGGCGCTGGCCTTCTGGGGACGACGCGAGCCGCAGCCCTTCACTGCGCTGGCGGTGGCCCTGTTCGTCGTGCTGCTGATCGATCCTTGGGCCGTGCTGTCGGCGGGCTTCTGGCTTTCGTTCGGCGCCATGGCGGTGATCCTCTGGGTGACGCTGGGCAGGGTGGCGCTGCCCGGCAAGCTGCGCGGCTGGGTCACGGTGCAGGCGGCGGTCACCCTGGCGCTGGCGCCGGTGCTGTTGCTGCTGTTTCAGCAGGTATCGCTGATCTCGCCGCTGGCCAACGCGGTCGCGATCCCGCTGGTGAGCTGGCTGATCACGCCGCTGGCGCTGCTCGGCGTGCTGCTTGCACCCTTTTGGCAGGTGGCGGCATGGCTGATGGCCTGGCTGGGGGAGGGCCTGACCTGGGCCAGCAGCCTGCCGCAGGCGGTGACGAGCCTGCCGGCGCCTCCCCGTTGGGCGGTGGCACTGGCGCTGCTCGGCACGATATGGATGCTGCTGCCGCGCGGTTTCCCGCTGCGCCTGCTAGGTCTGCTGCTGTGGCTGCCGCTGTTGTTTCCGTTGCGCGAGCCGGTCGCGCCCGGTGACTTTCGCGCCGAGGTGATCGACGTCGGGCAGGGCACAGCCGTGCTGATCCGCACCGCGAATCATGCGCTGCTGTACGACACCGGGGCGTCGTTCGCCGACAGCGATTCGGGTGAGCGGATCATCGTTCCCTATCTGCGCGCAAGCGGCGTCGGGGAACTGGCCGGACTGATCGTCACGCACGACGACAACGATCATAGCGGCGGCATGCGCTCGGTATTGCGCGACGTCCCGACCGGCTGGCTGCTGCATGGCCTGCCGGCTTCCAGCCCGCTGCTCGAGGGAGCGCCGCCGTCACGACAATGCGCGCGCGGCCAGCGCTGGAACTGGGACGGGGTGCAGTTCGA
>JBAPWR010000216.1:0-4662 GCA_049283775.1 Thiobacillus sp. | reverse complement strand
GCCGAGCAGTAAGCCTTATCGCGGCGGGCCGATGCGCGGCTCGCCGGTACGAAAAAAGGGAGCCGCCTGGCTCCCTTTTTGATTCGCCGATTTCCACCGCTTATCCACAGCCTTATCCCTTTGTCGCCCCACAGCTGAAGACTAGAATCATTTAATGGCCGCCATCCACACCCTGTCATCGAGCACCGATCCGCAACTGGCGCAGATGCGTCTGCCGCCCCATTCGCTGGAGGCCGAACAGGCCGTTCTGGGCGGCTTGCTGCTCGAAAACGGCGCGTGGGACCGGGTCGGCGATGTGATCTCGGAGCAGGATTTTTATCGTCAGGATCACCGTCAGATCCTGCGCGCCATCGTGCGGCAGATCGCCGACAACCGGCCGGCAGACGCGGTGACGGTATCCGAGGCGCTGCAGTCGATGGGGCAGCTCGAAAGCGTCGGCGGACTGGCGTACATCGTGGCGCTGGCGAGCAACACGCCGTCGGCGGCAAACATCCGCCGCTATGCCGAGATCGTGCGCGAGCGTTCGGTGATGCGGCGTCTGGCCGAGGTGGCGACCAGCATCGCCGACAGTGCCTATGCGCCTGCCGGCAAGAGCGCGTCGCAATTGCTCGACGAGGCCGAGGCCAAGGTCTTCGAGATCGCCGAATCCGGCAGCCGCGGCCAGGCCGGGTTCACCGAAATCAAGCCGCTGCTGAAGGAGGTGGTCGAGCGCATCGACGAGCTCTATCACCGCGACAATGACTCCGGCGTCACCGGGGTGCCGACCGGATTCCATGACCTCGACCAGAAAACCTCGGGCTTCCAGCCGGGCGACCTGATCATCGTCGCTGGCCGCCCGTCGATGGGCAAGACGGCGTTTTCGATCAACATCGGCGAGAACGTCGCTCTCGATACCGGCCTGCCGGTGGCCGTGTTCTCGATGGAAATGGGCGGCTCGCAGCTGGTGATGCGGATGATCGGCTCGGTCGGCAAACTCGACCAGCACCGGCTGCGCACCGGAAAATTGGGCGAGGACGACTGGCAGCGTCTGACCTATGCCCTCGGCAAGCTCAACGAAGCGCCCATCTTCATCGACGAAACCCCGGGGCTCAACGTGCTCGAACTGCGTGCCCGGGCCCGCCGCCTGATGCGCCAGTGCGGCAAGCTCGGGCTGATCATCATCGACTACCTGCAGCTCATGTCGGCAAGCAGTTCGGGCGAAAACCGTGCCACTGAAATCTCCGAGATCTCGCGTGCACTGAAGGGCCTGGCCAAGGAACTGCAGGTGCCGGTGGTGGCGCTGTCGCAGCTCAACCGCGGGCTGGAGCAGCGTCCCAACAAGCGCCCGGTGATGTCCGACCTGCGCGAGTCCGGCGCCATCGAGCAGGATGCCGACGTGATCCTGTTCATCTACCGCGACGAGGTCTACAACCCCGACACCCAGGACAAGGGCACGGCCGAAATCATCATCAGCAAGCAGCGCAATGGCCCGATCGGTACGGTGCGGCTGGCCTTCCTCGGGGAATACACCCGCTTCGAAAGCCTGGCGCAACCCGGATCCTACTGACACTGTTTCGATGCGTCCGATCAAGGCCCTGATTTCGATCGATGCCATGGCCCACAACCTGCGCATCGCGCGCGAGCGCGCGGATGCAGCCAAGGTGTTCGCAGTAGTCAAGGCAAACGCATACGGCCACGGCCTGTCGCGGGCGGTGCGGGGGTTTTCGGCCGCGGACGGATTCGCCGTGCTGACCCTGGAAGAGGCTGCCAACCTGCGGATGATGGGGGTCAGGAAACCGATCCTGCTGCTCGAAGGCGTGTTCGGTGCGGATGAGTGGGCCGCCTGCAGCGAACTTGACCTCTGGCCGGTGCTGCATCATCAGGCACAGCTGGACTGGCTCTCGCAACAGCCGCCTGCTCGAAAACTGCACGTTTTCCTCAAGTTCGACAGCGGCATGCATCGCCTGGGGTTTCCGCTGGCATCCGCCCGCGCGGTGATCGAGCAGGTGCAGGCGCATCCCGCCCTGTCCGGGCTGACCCTGATGACGCATTTCGCCCAGGCCGATGAGGCTGCTGGTGTGGCGTGGCAACTGCAACCTTTTTTGTACCAGGTCGGCGACGCGGGCCTGCCGATCAGTTGTGCCAACTCGGCGGCGCTGCTGCGCTATCCCGAGACCCATGGGGACTGGGTGCGCCCGGGCATCATGCTGTACGGAACCTCGCCCTTCGCCGACGTCGGGGCCGCCGAACTCGGTCTCAGGCCGGCGATGACACTGCACTCGGAAATCATCGCGGTGCAGGCGGTCAAAGCCGGCGAGGGGGTGGGTTACGGCTGTCTGTATCGTGCCGATCGCGACAGGCAGATAGGTGTGGTCGCCTGCGGTTACGCCGACGGCTATCCGCGCCACGCGCCGACCGGGACTCCCGTTCTGGTCGACGGTCAGCTCACCCGCACCGTCGGCAGGGTGTCGATGGACATGCTGTACGTTGATCTGGATGGCATCGCCGGGGCGCGCGTCGGCACCCCGGTGGTGCTGTGGGGGGAGGGGCTGTCGGTCGACGCGGTCGCCGCCGCAGCGGAAACCAGCAGTTATGAACTGCTATGCGCCCTCGCTGCGCGGGTGCCGGTCGAGGAAACCGCCTGATTCTCGATTTCGGCGTCAGTGGGTGCTGCCGAAAGAGGGGTCACGGGTGCCCGGCGGCAGCGGCAGACCAGCGTAGCGACTCGCCGTAGCGATCGGTCCACGGGGGAACAGGCTGTAGAGAAACCTGTGCCTACCCAGCCCGGCAGATTCGTCTTCCAGCGTCTTCATCAGCGTCCGCGCGTTGACCTTGCCGCCATGGTCGGCGTAGCAGTCGCGCAGGTAGCGGATGATGGCCAGATGGTCGTCGCTCAGTTCGAGTCCATCGCGCCGCGCCATCTCCTCCGTCCAGGGTTCAAGCTCGATCAGGTGGCCGCGCAGGGTCGGTTCGGCGTGTTCCTGGCTAACCCATTTGTTGATATCCAGCATGTTCGTCTCCTCAGGGTTTGCGAAGACTGTTTTTATAGAATGAAGCCGAAAAAATCCAAGCAGCAGAGGAGAGTCGGCTTGGCCCGAGGATCAGGTCTCGCGAAAGCATTCCACATGGCGCTCGCTGCGACGCAGGATCTCCAGCCCAGATTCGTTCAGGCAGTCTTGCATGGCGGCGACGAAAGCCTGCGGTTGCCTGACGTCCTCATACACCTCCATCCACATTGCGCCATCCTCGCAGCGCACCATGTGCCTTGGCGCTGCAGCGCAGAATGGACTCAGGCGCCCCTGCAGATCGGCGACCGCCTCGCGCGCGGCGTCCTGATCCTCGGCCTGGATGCGGTAGTAGACATACAGGTGCGGCACGTCAGTCGGGAAGACTGTAGGGCAGTGGCTTGAGCGACAGCGAGGCGCCGCCGAGGCTGCCCAGATGCAGCTCCTGGTTGCGCGCACTCTCGACCTGCACCACCGCCAGCAGGTCGTATCCGCCCTCTGGCGAGGGCGCGGCATTGACCACCATTCCTGTGGCCTGGCCTTCCATGTCGGGGCTGTAGAGGTTGTCGCCGGGATGCGCATCGCTGTCGGTATGGGCGAGGAACATGCGGCGCTTGAGCTTGCCGAGATACTGGCTGCGCGCGACGATTTCCTGCCCGGGATAGCAGCCCTTCTGGAAGCTCACCCCGCCGATGACTTCGAGATTGACCATTTGCGGGACGAACTGCTCCTGCGTGGCCGTGACGATCATCGGGATGCCGGCACTGAGCCGCAGCCAGTCCCACACCGGCGCGCCAACCGGAGTGGCTTGCTCGCACAGTGCCTGCCACACGCCGGCGGCGCGCTCGGGATCGATCGACAAGACGAACTTGTCTTCGCCGACCCGGATGATCTGCCCGGTTTCAATGGCCAGCGAACGCATCGCTGCCTCGGGTGTCCCGCCCATCGCAGCCGTCACCGCCGCCTCGGCCTGCGGACCGGCGACCACCAGGCGCACCCGTTCGTCGCTGGCGTCGCGTGCCTTGACCTTGGCGCGCAGGATGAACATCGACAGCCGCTTCAACACGCCCAGACCGATGTCGCCCGCCATTTGCAGGCAAAAATCCTCGCCCTGTCGCCACACCAGGAAATTACCGAGCAGCCGGCCTTTCGGGCTGCAGTAGCCATTCCACTGCGCGCCATCGGCATGCAAGCCACGCAAGTCGTTGGTCAGCTGGCCCTGCAGGAAAGTGACGGTATCCTCGCCGCTGAATGCGATGACGCCGAGTTGCGACAGGTCTGCCACAATGCTGCCCTGGCGTGCCGCATCGAGTTCGGCCTGCGGGTTGCCGAAGTGCAGCACGCTGTCATTTTCGATTGCAGCGCCTTGGGTTTGCAGAAAGAGTTTCCAGGATTCGATCACGATGCAGTTTCCCGCTGTTTGAATGGACAAAAGTTTACACGCTGATGGACGAGATTGAGCTCAAACCCTCGCGCTTGCTGGGGTTGATCGTCGTGCTCATGGCGCTGCTCGGCGCACTGGCGATTGTCCTCGCCACACTGCCGCTGGCCGTCAAGTGGGCGTTCGCGGCAGTTGTCGCCACGGCGCTCGGGTTTGCGCTGCGGCGCCAGCGTTCAGCGTTGCCGCGACTGCGGATCGGACACAACGGCAGCCTTATGCTCAGGAACGGGTCCGGCG
>JBAPWR010000215.1:0-2263 GCA_049283775.1 Thiobacillus sp. | reverse complement strand
GTGACCTACACCATCCAGGCGGCGCCGAGCGGGGGCTACTCGGATTCCAAGTGCGGGACGCTTACCCTGAATGCGGCGGGCACCAAGACAAGCAGCGCCGGTACGGCTGCGGAGTGCTGGCGCTAGGAATCAGGCAAGCCCCTTGGGCATGGGGAAGCTGACTTTTTCCTGCAGTCCTTCGAGCGGGGCCACTTCGGTGGCCCCGAGTTGTTTCAGGCGGTCGATCACCTGCTGCACCAGGACTTCCGGCGCGGAAGCGCCAGCGGTGATGCCGATGCGCGTCTTCCCGGCGAGCCATTCGGGCTGGATGTCCTGTGCCGTATCCACCATATAGGCTGCAACGCCGAGATTCTCGGCAACTTCCCTGAGGCGGTTGGAATTGGAACTGTTGGGTGAGCCGACGACTAGCACGAGATCGCATTGCGGCGCCATCGCCTTGACCGCATCCTGGCGGTTCTGCGTGGCGTAGCAGATGTCGTCCTTCTTCGGCCCGACGATGGCGGTGAAGCGCGCGCGCAGAGCCTCGACCACGCGCGCGGCATCGTCGACCGACAGCGTGGTCTGGGTCACGTAGGTGAGCTTGTCGGGGTTCGATACCTGCAGCCGGGCGACGTCGTCCGGGGTCTCGACCAGATACATGCCTCCTGCCGACTGGCCCAGCGTGCCTTCGACCTCGGGGTGGCCCTTGTGGCCGATCATGACGATCTCGTAGTCCTTCTCCCGCATCTTGCTGACTTCAACGTGCACCTTGGTGACCAGCGGACAGGTGGCATCGAAAACATTCAGTCCGCGCGCCTCTGCTTCGGCACGCACCGCCTGAGAGACGCCGTGGGCGCTGAAAATGACGGTGGCGCCTGCGGGCACCTCGGACAGTTCCTCGACGAAGATCGCGCCCTTGGCCTTGAGGTCGTTGACGACATAGGTGTTGTGGACGACTTCGTGGCGCACGTAGATCGGCGCGCCGAACTTTTCCAGGGCGCGCTCGACGATGGCGATGGCGCGGTCGACACCGGCGCAGAAGCCGCGAGGATTGGCGAGAAGGATGGTGGAGTTCATGGCTTGGTTGCGGCAGTAAGGATGGCCTGGACTTCGACCTCGAATTCGATCGGCAGATCCGCCAGGGGATGGTTGAAATCGACCTTGAGTGCGTCGTCACCGATCTCGAGGATATGTCCGGCAAGGGTGTGGCCATTGGGCATGGAAAACTCGACCAGGGTGCCAACCTCGAAGCTCATGTCCGCAGGCAGGTCGCTTTTCGGCAAGATTTGAATCAGTTCCGGCTGGCTTGATCCGAAGGCCTGCCAGGAATCGAGCAGGAACACGTGACGCTCGCCGGGGCGCAGGCCGACCAGCCATTGCTCAAGCGTCGGGGCGAGGGTGCCGTCGCCCAGGGTCAACTCATCGGGATCGGCTTCGTCGAAATTGGAAATGATCTCGGTGCCATCGCGCAGGCGGACCGCATAACGCAGGCTGAGGGCATCGCCGGGTTCGACCGAGCGCTCAGTCATGGGCTTTGGCCTCGGCCGGCTTGCCGAACAGGCTGTCCCAGATCAGCAGCGCCGCGCCGACCGAAATGGCCGAATCGGCGACGTTGAACGCGGGCCAGGCGAAGCTGCGGTAATGGAAGTAGAGAAAGTCGACGACATAGCCCAGCACTACGCGGTCGATGACGTTGCCTAGCGCCCCGCCGAGAACGAGTGCCAGCGCCAGCGCCATGCGCTTTTCGTAAGCGTGGCGCTTCAGCAGACGCACGATGATGACGGTGGCGATGACGCCGACGGTGATGAAGAACCAGCGCTGCCAGCCTCCAGCATCGGCGAGGATACTGAACGCCGCTCCGGTGTTGTGAACCCGCACCAGCGAGAAGAACGGCAGCACCGGGACGAACTG
Organism: Thiobacillus sp.; assembly: GCA_049283775.1. Classification (GTDB taxonomy): domain Bacteria; phylum Pseudomonadota; class Gammaproteobacteria; order Burkholderiales; family Thiobacillaceae; genus Thiobacillus. Next base: position 373 of record JBAPWR010000215.1, on the reverse strand, counting down.
CTGGAACTCGAGCGAAGCCGATACCCACCATTTGGTGAGGTGGTCGAATACGATCACGGCGAAGGCCACGAGCAGCCATTTGCGCATCATGGGGTCAGCGAAGTATTTCATTTGCTCGTCATCCCTTCACGGGGGAATTCGCCGGCCTTACCGACAAAAGCGTAGGAGCGGCGCCCTCGCCGCGAAATCGGGCAGGGGTTCTGCTCAGGACGGCAATCGCGGCGAGGGCGCCGCTCCCACAGGGTTGAACTGGCGCAGGCGGTCTCGCCAGGCCGGCTTCCATCGACCCTCTTGGCAACGGCGTCCTCAAGCATGGCTGCGCGCCTCGCCCTCGCCATACAGGTTGCTGAAGCAGCGCCCGCACAGGCCGGGG
>JBAPWR010000214.1:0-2014 GCA_049283775.1 Thiobacillus sp. | reverse complement strand
CACGCGTTGGCTGGAAGGGCTGGAATACATCGCCGGCTTGGCAGACGAGGTCCGCTACATCATCCCCGGCCATGGCGCGTTGTCGGCGAATGCAAGGCAGGTGGTGGAGGCGACCCGCGACTACATCCTGTATGTGCGTCAGGCCATGGCCCGCGCAGTCAGGGATTTCGTTCCGTTCGACGAGGCCTATCGCAACACCGACTGGTCCCGATACGAAAAGCTGCCGGCCTTCGACGCCAGCAACCGGGGCAATGCCTTCCGCATCTATCTGGAAGAGGAGGCACGCTCCCTGATGTAGCAAGCGGATGCAGCGGGATCACGGTTTCGCGCTGCCAATCGAGAGCGGGTTCCGTCTGCTATTGGCGCCGGTCGAACAGATGACCGGCACGGACGAGCTTTCTCTGGCGGTTGCGTGCCCGGTTGTCGCGATTCATCCGGTTTGCTGAGATTCGTCCGGAATGTCCGGCAGCGATGCGCTGCGTTTGTGGTCCCCCAGTTTGCCGAGCGTGCTGTCGAGCGAGCGCTTCATTTTCCGTGCGGCGCCGTCGATGGCCTGGTGCAGCGAGTCGGCTTCTTCGGTGACCGCGATCGGCTGACGGCCGGCTATGCGAGCTTCCATCAGGCAGCGTTTGTCGTTTGCGCCGGCCTTGTGGCCATTGCTGTCGCTGAGATGGATTTCCACCCGCGTGACCTCGTTGCTGAAGCGGTCCAGAACCTTGCGAACCACTTCCTCGGCGTGGCGGCCGAGCGCTTCGTGACCGGGTACGCTTTCATCCGTATTGAATTGCACCTGCATGGGGGTTCTCCGTGAATTGAGTCGATTGCTGCACGCCAGCGTGTCCTGGCGGCGGATCAGGATTATGTGATCGTCAGTTCGATGCGGCTGGAACCGTCAAGTTCAATCAATCCTGCCGGCGCCAAATTTGATCGGCCTTGCACTCCCTGATCAGCCCTGTCGGCTGTCTGCAATCTGCGTGCAGTACTGCTGAAGATGTTCCGGCACGCCCGGCGGGCAGGCGCCGCATTCGCGGTTGCCCGGCACGGCGTAGTCGATGAACTTGGGATAGGCGAGGTTCAGGCCATTCATCAGCGCGACGAAATCCTCCAGCGTGCGCTCACCGCCGAGACGCGGATTGCGCGCCTTTTCCTGGCCGATGGTGCTGATGCGGCGCTGCTCGTAGTCGTGTGCAGGATAGACCAGAGTGTCGTCGTCATAGGCGAACAGTTTGCCGCGCACCGAGTGATACAACGCCGCCGGGTCGCCGCTCTGGAAGTCGGTGCGGCCGCAGGCTTCGATCAAGAGCGCATCGCCAGTGTAGAGCCGGCCGGCATGGGCATAGGCGAAATGGTTGTCGGTGTGGCCGGGGGTGTGGATAGTCGCGAGCTCGATCGAGCCCATCCTGAATGGCACGCCGTCGACGATGCCGAGGTCGGTGCAGGGCAGCTGGTCGAGGGCGGGGCCGGCGATGCGGCTGCCGGCGACTTCCTTGAGCTTCTTCGCCGAGGTGATGTGGTCGGCGTGGATGTGCGTTTCCAGCGTGAATGCGAGCTTGAGGCCGAGCGTGTTCACTTCGGCGAGGTCACGCTCCCAGGTCGGCAGAACCGGGTCGATCAGCAGGGCCTGGCCGGTTTCCTCGCAGCCGAGCAGATAGGTGTAGGTGCTGGAGATCGGCTCGAACAGCTGTCTGAAGATCATGCGGGTCTCCCGGGGAATCGATCAGGGTCCGGCAAGCGCCTCGTCGAGAAGTTCCACCCAGTGCTTCACCGGCGTTTCGGTGCCCGATTGCAGGTGGGTCAGGCAGCCGATGTTGGCGGTCACGATCATCTCCGGTGATCCGGCCTGCAGATTGCCGAGCTTGCGGGCCTTCAGCTGGCTGGCGATCTTCGGCTGCAGGATCGAATAGGTGCCGGCCGAGCCGCAGCACAGGTGCTTCTCGGCCACTGCAGTGAGCTCGAAGCCGGCGTCGGCCAGCAACGCCTCGACGCTGCCGCCGAGCTTCTGTCCGTGCTGCAG
>JBAPWR010000213.1:0-3560 GCA_049283775.1 Thiobacillus sp. | reverse complement strand
GCCCTACTGCGAGTTCCAGAGGAGGAACCGGGCCGGCGTCGGATTGTAGGCGTTGCAGGGATTGTTGAGCTGGGGGCAGTTGGAGACCAGCATCCACAGATTCATCTCGGCGCGCAGTTCGACGTACTTGCCGGGCGACGAGACGCCGTCGGCGAAGGTCAGCTCGCCCGATTCGGTGACCGGCACGTTCATGAAGAAGTTGATGTTGGGCACCAGGTCGCGCTTGCCCAGGCCGATGTCGGCGTGCTGCAGCGCGGTCAAATAGTTGTCGCGGCAACTGTGCATGAATTTCTTCTGCAGGGCGTAACGCACGGTGTTGCTCTCGGCCGCACAAGCGCCACCCAAGGTGTCGTGGCGGCCGCAGGTGTCGGCGACGATGGTCAGCATGGGATTGCCGTCGTCGCTGTAAAGCACCGAACCGGTGGTCAGGTAGATGCCACCCTGGCGCAGGATGGTCTCGGTGGCGCTGTAGTGCTCGGCACCGTCGTCGCGGTTGTAGAAGATCACGTCGACCGCCTGATTGCCCTCGAGGTCGACGATGCGCAGGGTCTGGCCCTTGTCGATCGCCAGAAGGTAGGGCTCGCCGGCGGGTACCGTATGGTCGAGCACGGCGGTGGCAGGATCGAGGGGACTTTCCTGGATGCGGATGGCGGTAGCAGTCATGGCCATATTCCTCAGGTCAGGTAGAGCATGTCGGTATTGTGCAGGGCACGGGCGTTCTCGGGACGGAAGGCGCGGCAATAGTCTTCCTTGGGTGCCGGGCCGGAACGCCAGACGGCTAGGCCGATCTTGCCCGGAGCGTAGCTTGAATTCGTATCGAGCGTATGGGGCGCGGCCGAGAAGGCGACCAGCACGTCCATGTCGAGACGCAAGTCGACGTAGTCGCCCGCCTTGGCGTGGTTGGGCGCGTAGCGGAAGCGTCCCTGCTCGTCGACGGTCACCTTGGAGAAGAAATTCACCGGCGCCACCAGATCCCGTTTTGCGAGGCCGTATTTTCCGGTTTCGATCAACAGGCCATCACGGCCCGAGCGATACATGCCGTTGCGGAAGTTCTGGTAAGCATGTGCGCCGTACTTTTCCTGCATCAACCGGTTGTCGAGCAGCAAGCCCAGCGGATCGTGCCAGCCCACCGTGTCGGCGGTGATCGAGGCCATGGCCCGACCCATGTCGCTCATCAACACGTGCCCCCTGGTGTAGTGGGCGGTGTGCTGGGCCTTGAGCGAATCAGGCATGTTGTAGCGTTCCAGCTTTTCCTGGGCGGAATACAGAACGAGCGACAGGTTGGCGCCATCGTCGAGGGCGGTGATGCGCAGCGTGGTGCCGCGCGGCAGGCGGTAGGACCAGTGGCCGCCGCCCGGCACCAGTTCGGAGAACAGAACCTTGTCTTCGGGCAGGTCGGGCGCAAAGCGGCGCCAGTGTTCGGGCGCATCGACCGGTGCCGAAGCGGGCGGGTTGTCGACGAGAAGCTCGGGATGATCCATGACTATTCCTTCGTGTGGCGTGCGGGAGCGTGCAGGGGCGGGATGACCGCTGCCAGCAGTTTCAGGTGGCCGGTGATGACACCGCGCAGGGCAATCATCTCATCGGCGATGGCCTGGAGCTTGGCGGCCGGCCCCTGAACCAGCAGCACCTCCAGCATCTGGTCTTCGGAGAGGTGCACGTGCAGCGAGCTGATGACCTCGGCGATGTGCTGGTACTGGATGTCCGCCACCCTACCCTGCAAGCCACGCGTGGCCCGGTTGTAGAGCAGCGTCAGCGTGCCGGCCATGACCTCGCTTCCGAGTGACCGCTTATGCTCGGCGAGCTGGTAGTTGACCATCTCGCCGATAGCCTGCGAGCGGCTGCCGTAGCCGCGGCTCTCGACCATGTGGTCGAGTTCCGCAAGCAGGTCGGGCGGCAACGAGACGCTGATCCGGCTGACCAGTGTGGCTGGCTTTTCCAGGCTCATCTTCATGATCCGCTCAGAACATGTAGCTGTAACGCTCGACTTCCCACTTGCTCACGGAGAGATGATAGGCCTCCCACTCCTCGGTCTTGTAGCGGATGAACTCGTCGCGCAGCTCGCGGCCCAGGGTGGCCTCGACCAGCGGGTCGGCAGCGAAGGCGGCGACCGCCTCCTGCAGGGTCTGGGGCAGGAATTCGATGCCGCGGGCCGCGCGCTCCGCCTCACCGATTTCGTAGAGGTTGTCCTCGTTTGGCTTGCCCGGGTTCAGACCTTCGCGAATGCCTTCCAGGCCGGCGGCCAGCACCAGGGTGGCGGCAAGATAGGGATTCACCGCACCGTCGGCGTTGCGCGATTCGCAGCGGCCGCCGCCGGCCGGGATCCGCACCGAGTTGGTCCGGTTGTTGGAGCCGTAGGAGTTGAACACCGGCGCCCAGGAAAAGTAGCTCATCGCGCCGCGCCGAACCAGACGCTTGTAGCTGTTCACCGTCGGCGCGAACACCGCGCACAGGGCGCGACCGTGCTTGAGGATGCCGGCGACGAAGCTGTATCCGAGCGGCGTCAGTCCGATGCCGTTCGGGTCGTCCTCGGGCGCGCAGGCGAACAGGTTCCTGCCGGTCGCGAGGTCGTAGAGCGACATGTTGAAGTGCGCGCCGTTGCCGGTCTTGTCGGCGAAGGGCTTGGGCATCATGGTGGCGAGCAGCCCCTCTTCCTTGGCGTAGTGCTTGGCCATGAAGCGGAAAAAGGTCAGCCGGTCGCAGGTCGTCAGCGCATCCGCATAGTTGAAGTCGAACTCGAACTGGCCGTTGGCATCCTCGTGGTCGAAGGAATACAGGTCCCAGCCGAGGTCGTTGATGGACGTGGCCATCTTGTCGAGCCAGGAGAAGTTGTCGACGAAGCCGCGCACGTCGTAGCAGGGCTTGGTCAGCTTGTCGTCAGCGACCGGCACCGACAGGCTGCCGTCGGCGTCCTGCCTGAGCAGGAACACCTCGCACTCGATGCCGAGGTTCAGGCCGTAGCCGAGCTTGGCCGCTTCGGCCAACTGGTTCTTCAGCGCGACCCGGGTGTTGAGGGGGTAGGGCTTGCCCTGGAAATGGTTGTCGGCCGGAATCCAGGCGATCTTCGGTTCCCACGGGAGCTGGATGGCGCGGTCGAGGTCGGGCACCGAGGTCAGCTCGTCGTCGTTCGGCGCCTGGCCGAGACCATCCAGGGCGTAGCCGGTGTAGCGCTCGGAACCCTTGGCCATGTGGCCGAGGTGGGCAATCGGCACGACCTTGGCCTTGGGCACGCCGTGGATGTCGACGTAGGCGCCGATGCAGTACTTCACGCCCTTGTCGGTCAGTTCGCGCTGTAATTGAGCGGTCGCCTCGGCCGGAGGGTAGGCGTGGGTGCCCGGTTTTTCCAGCACGGCGGTTTCGTCGATCGTATTCATGATGCGTCCTTGTCTATCGGCTTGCGGCAGCGGGAACGGCGTCCCCGAAATAGGATTGGTCGAGCGGCGGCGTTTCGACGCTGCCTTTGCGGACCAGAGCGGCGAGGTCATCAACCAGCCAGTCGAACCACTGCCGGCCTTTCTCCGCACTGGCGAGGCTGGGCGCGCCGGTGACGCCGTTCAGGC
>JBAPWR010000212.1:0-1582 GCA_049283775.1 Thiobacillus sp. | reverse complement strand
GTGCAGTAGCGGCTCGCATGCAAGGCGCATAAGACGCCGCCAGAAAAGACCGGTTTGGATTGCGGAATTGGATACGAGGATTGGTCTCGGACCGGATGCGTTCATGTTAATTAGGGAAAAGCAGCGCCATTTTCAGACGCAGTTGCCAGTCGGCGCCGAGCACGGCAGGGGTCGTGCTCGGCGCATACCACATGCCTCAGAGCCGTCTACCACTGGAATGTTGCGCCGAAGAGCGGGCCGTTCAGGTTCACGCTTTTGATCGGTTCATTCGAGTCCATTTCGTAATCCAGGTAACGCCAGGTCGCGACCAGTGAACCCCAGTTGTAGCGGTAGCCGATGCCGGCATTGACCTGCCAGGTGAGATCCGACTGGCCGGTGCCAACGTCGAGGTAGTAGGGGATGAACCATTTGTGGTCGTTGCCAAGATCGGCCACGCCCTTGACGCCGACGATGCCGTCCCAGAGGCTCGAACTCGCTTCGGCCGAGCCATCGCGCGAAACGGGCGGCAGGCTGCTGATGTCGCCGCTTATCGACCAGTCGAGCGTCTGGCTCACGTCGAGGTAGCGCACACCGCCCAGCACGTCGAGCGTGTAATTCGGCTTCTTGACCAGTTCATAGGTGCCGGCCACAGTCCAGACCCACGTCTTGATATCGTACTTAAGATTGGCATTTACGTCGGCGGGTATTTCTGCATTGCCGATGGTGAAGTCGCGCGAGCCACTCTTCTTGGCGCCGAAATCGGCATAGACCAGGTCGGTCCATAGACCCCATTGGCCCTTCTTCGCGCTGGCGGTGCCCATAAACGCCATCTTCAACGCATCGAGGACGTCTTCTGACGAAACGTCGATGCTTGAACCGCCGCTATTGGCCGGAAAGGACGTGTCTCCGCCGATGGACGGCAGCCAGAGGTAGATGGACGCCTCATATCGCCAGGCATCGTCCGTGGTTTCTGCCTGTGCGGCAGCGGGAGCGAGCCCGGTCAGTGCCACAGCGAGCAGGGCGGTCAGGGGGAGGGGGGCATGGCAAGTGCTCATGATGAATCTCCATGGGTGGGATGATAAAAGCTGGAACTGTATGGCTGGGTACCGCGGGACTTCTGGCCGGCTTCCTCGAAGGCCGCGTCGGAGCACGTAACGAGCAGCCGGTGAAAGAGCGCCGGCGCGAGTCGCGGCCATCGGTGAGTGATTGCGCGACCGAGAGCCGCGCCGGCAAGGCCGGCACGATGACCGTTCTCCGCGTCAGAGGCTGATCGGCCGCGACCAAGCCGAGGCGGCGTAGCTCCCTGTTGGAGGGGCCGCCCGTGACCCGCGAAAAAACGCTCGTTCTCAATGCTGCCAGCCGTGCCAGTCATCGTGCTATCCGCATGATTTCGGCGCAGCAAAGGGCTTCCTGCGTTCCACTGAAAAAGGTGTAATCGTTGTACAGGGCGCTCACGTCACCTATACCTCCCGTGCCGTTACCGCCGCATCAGTGAAATGACTCACCGGCGCACCGAGCGTCGGGCCACGCCGGCATTTCCGATGGCCCCCGGCTGGTTGATGCCGGGATCCACCACGCCAACGCCTGGCGCACCGACGCCCAC
>JBAPWR010000211.1:0-5556 GCA_049283775.1 Thiobacillus sp. | reverse complement strand
GTTCTTCGGGGCGTGGGTGCCGAGGACCTGGAGGTACTCGATCATCGCATCCATCTCGGTCTTGCCCTCGAGCTCCGCGGGGGCGTTGGCGATCTGCTCTTCCGTGTAACCGTGGCCAACGACGTTGAGCATGCGCATCTTCTGCTGGATGGCGTCGTCCTTGAGCGGGCGGTCGAGCCAGGGGTAGGCGGGCATGTTCGACTCCGGCACGACGTCGCGCGGGTTCATCATGTGCGCGTAGTGCCAATCATTGGAGTAGCGGCCGCCGACGCGGTGCAGGTCGGGTCCGGTACGCTTGGAGCCCCACAGGAAGGGACGGTCGTAGACGAACTCGCCGGCCACGGAATAGTGGCCGTAGCGCTCGGTCTCGGCGCGGAACGGGCGAATCATCTGCGAGTGGCAACCGACGCAGCCCTCGCGGATGTAAAGGTCGCGTCCCGCCAACTGCAACGGCGTGTAGGGCGTCAGACCCGCCACCGCGGTGGTGGTCGAGGTCTGGAAGAACAGCGGCACGATCTGCACCAGGCCGCCGACGCTGACGATGAGGATGGTCAGCACGATCAGCAGACCGAGGTTCTTTTCAATGCTCTCATGCGAAATCATGTAGGTTCTCCTTAGGCGTGGACGGCTTGCGGGATCGGGGCGTCATTGACGACGCGGCCGGCGCGGACCGTTTTCCAGACGTTGTAGGCCATCAGCAGCATGCCGGCGAAGAACAGCGCGCCACCGAGCAGACGGATGCCGTAGAACGGATACATGGTATTGAGCACCTGGGCGAAGCTGTAGGTCAGGGTGCCGTCGGGGTTGGCTGCGCGCCACATCAGGCCCTGTGCCACGCCGGCGATCCACATCGAGGCGATATACAGAACCACGCCGATGGTCGACCACCAGAAGTGCCACTCGATGAGCTTGGTGCTGTACATCGATTCACGACCGAACAGGCGCGGAATCAGGTAGTACATCGAGCCGATGGTGATCATCGCGACCCAGCCCAGCGCACCGGAGTGCACGTGGCCGATGGTCCATTCGGTGTAGTGCGACAGCGCGTTGACGGTCTTGATCGACATCATCGGGCCTTCGAAGGTCGACATGCCGTAGAACGACAGCGCGGTCACCATGAACTTCAGGATCGGGTCGGTGCGCAGTTTGTGCCAGGCGCCGGACAGGGTCATGATGCCGTTCATCATGCCGCCCCAGGAAGGTGCCAGCAGCATCAGCGAGAACACCATGCCGAGGCTCTGGGCCCAGTCGGGCAGGGCGGTGTACTGCAGGTGGTGCGGGCCGGCCCACATGTAGATGAAGTTGAGCGACCAGAAGTGCACCACCGACAGGCGGTAGGAGTAGATCGGGCGACCGGCCTGCTTCGGAATGAAGTAGTACATCATGCCGAGGAAGGCGGTGGTGAGGAAGAAGCCGACCGCGTTATGGCCGTACCACCACTGCACCATGGCGTCCTGCACCCCGGCGTACATCGAGTACGACTTGGTCAGGGTCACCGGCAACTCCATGCTGTTGACGATGTGCAGCAGGGCGATGACGATGATGTAGGCGCCGAAGAACCAGTTCGACACGTAGATGTGCTTGGTTTTGCGCTTGATGATGGTGCCGAAGAACACCAGCGCGTAGGAAACCCACACCACCGTGATCAGCAGGTCGATCGGCCACTCCAACTCGGCGTATTCCTTGGAGGTGGTGAAGCCCAGCGGCAGGGTGACTGCGGCCAGCACGATCACCGCGGTCCAGCCCCAGAAGGTGAAGGCCGCGAGCTTTTCAGCCCACAGGCGCGCCTGGCAGGTGCGCTGCACGATGTAGTAGGAAACCGCGAACATCGCCGAGCCGCCGAAGGCGAAGATCACTGCGTTGGTATGGAGCGGTCGAAGTCGACCATAAGACAGCCATTCAAGGCCGAACGTCAGATCAGGCCAGATCAGCTGTGCGGCCAGGATGACCCCGACCAGCATGCCGACTATTCCCCAGACCACCGTCATGATGGCGAACTGGCGGACAACCTTGTAATTGTAGGTAGTCGCTTCCATACACATCTCCCGTGTTGATGACTTGATTGATTAGTAAATACGAATACGCTGATGCTATTCGTATATACGGATAAATGTATCCACTTATAGCGAGCTGTGTCAATCCGCCGCACCCCGCTCAGCGCGCATGATAATACCGGTTGTGGTTTTCGTGTAAGCGCGAACTGAAACTTTAGTCATCTTTTTTGGTCGGCGTGTGCTCTGGCTTGGGGGTGTCGTCGTCCATGATGATGCTCTGCCCGGGACCCTCGAGATCCTCGAATTGCCCGGCCTTCACTGCCCAAATCATGATCCAGGCGATGGCGCCGACCAGCAGCAGGCTCAGCGGAATCAGCAGGTAGAGGATTTCCATCAGGCGGGTTTCCTTTGCGCTGAGGTGGCCGGTGCCGCGGCGGCTTCGCCCTTGAAGTCGGCGAGCCGCAGTGCGTTCAGCACCACCAGCAGGGAACTGGCCGACATGCCGATGCCGGCGATCCACGGGGTGACATGGCCGAGCGCGGCGGCGGGGATGGCGATCAGGTTGTAGCCGAGCGCCCAGCCGAGATTCTGGCGGATGATGCGGTAGGTCCTGCGCGCCAATGCCACCCCGTCGGCGAGGATGGCGAGCCGCTGCCCTAGCATCACCATGTCGGCCGCCGCCTGCGCGACTTCGGCGCCTTCGCCCATGGCGATGGACACCTGCGCCGCCGCCAGCACCGGCGCATCGTTGATGCCGTCGCCGACCATGCCGACTATCTTCCCCTCGTCCTGCAGGGCCTTGACGTAGGCCAGCTTGTCCTCGGGCAGGGCACCGGACTGCCAGATGCCGATGCCGAGCTGGCGGGCGGTGGCGGCGACCGCCGCTTCGCCGTCGCCAGACAGCAGGTGCAGGCGGATCCCCAGTTTTTCCAGCGCCTGCAAGGCTTCGGCGGCGTCGCTGCGTGGGCTGTCGGCGAGGCCGAACCAGGCGATCAGGCCCTGGTCGCTGGCCAGCGCGACCCAGCTTTCGCCGTCGGGACTCGGCGGTGCGGTCGGCGCAGTCTGGCAGCAGGCGGCGACAAAGGCCGGCGTGCCGAGACGGTGGCGGACGCCGTCGATCGTCGCCTCGACGCCCTGGCCGGGCTGGTTCCTGATCTGCTCGACTTGCACCCCGGAAGCGGCGCCTTCGCGCAGCGCACGTGCGATCGGATGCTCGGAGCCGGCCTCGAGCGCGGCGGCGATCGCCCGCACCTCCGCCTCGTCGCGCCCGGCGGCAGGGATGACCTGGCGCAGGCTGAGCTGGCCGCGGGTCAGCGTGCCGGTCTTGTCGAACACCAGGTCGGTCATGCGCGCCAGGGTCTCCAGCGCATGCCCGCGTGTCGTCAGCATCCCCAGCCGCGTCAGGCGTCCGGTGCCGGTGGTCAGCGCCGCCGGGGTGGCGAGGCCGAGCGCGCAGGGGCAGGTGACGACCAGCACCGAGACGACGATCCACAACATGCGCGACGGGTCGATGGCATACCAGGCCAGTCCGACCAGGGCGGTGATGATCAGCAATAGTCCGACGAACCAGGCAGCGGCGCGGTCGGCCATGCGGCCGATGCGCGGCTTCTCGCTCTGTGCGCGGTCGAGCAGGCGGACAATGGCGGCGAGCCGGGTGTCGGCACCGAGCTTGTCGACGCGGATCACCAGCGGGCTGGCCTGGTTGATGCTGCCGCCGATCACCCGGGTGTCGACCGACTTCGACACCGGCAGCGATTCGCCGGTCAGCAATGCCTCGCTCACCGCGCTGTCGCCGCTGACCACCACGCCATCGGCGGGAATGGTTTCGCCGGGCCGCACCAGGATATGGTCACCGACCTTCAGCCTTGCCACCGGCACTTCTTCCTCGTCGTTGGCCGGGTAGGCGGGCAGACGGGTGGTAGCGGCGGGAATCAGCTTGACCAGTTCCTCGACCGCGGCGCCGGCGCGCCGGCGGGCGTTCATCTCGAGGAAGCGCCCGGTCAGCAGCAGAAACACGAACATCGTCACCGAGTCGTAATACACCTCGCCCTCGCCCGAGAAGGTGCTGTAGACGCTGGCGACGAAGGCGGTACCCACCCCCAGCGCCACCGGCACGTCCATTCCCAGGGTCTTGCGTTTGAAGTCGCGCCAGGCGCCGAGGAAGAACGGCCAGGCGGAGTAGAGCACCACCGGGATGGTGAGGATCAGGCTCGCCCACGACATCAGCAGGCGGATGTCGTCGGTCATGTCGGTGGCCGTATAGGTCGGCAACGCGTACATCATCACCTGCATCATGCCGAGGCCGGCGATCGCCAGGCGCTTGATCGCGGTGTTGCGCTCGCGGCGGTAGATGTCGTCGGAGCGGCCCGGATCGAAGGGGTGGGCGATGTAGCCGATGTCGGACACCGCCTTCAATATGTCGGAGAGCTGGATACGGCTGTTGTCCCAGCGCACCCGGGCGCGTCGCGTGGCGTAGTTGATCTCGACCGAGAGCACGCCGGGCAGGCTCGCGATATGCCGTTCGTTGAGCCAGATGCAGGCGGCGCAGACGATGTTCTCGAGGATCAGCGCGGCTTCACGGATGTGCTCGGCCTCGACCCGGACGAAGCTTTCCTGGATTTCCGGCAGGTCGTAGAGGCCGAGCTTCTTCAGCTCCGATTCGGCGATCTGGGGCGTCGCTGGCAGCGCGGTGCGATGGGTGTAATAGGCGCCCTGGCCGCTGTCGATGATGGTCTGCGCCACCGCCTGGCAGCCACGGCAACAGGCCTGCTCCTCGTGCCCTTGATACTTGATGGGGTAGTGCGCGCCGTCCGGAACCGGCAGGCCGCAGTGGAAACAGGACGAAAAAGAAGGGGGGCTCACGAGTCCAGGAGAGTTGCTCATGAGCCGCCCCAGAGGAGGAAGCGTTGCTCCGGCGACGGCAGCACCGCGCCAGGATAGGCTGACATCGATAGGACTCGGATCATTGTGGAAAGCGTGGAAGCCGCCGCTGCGCAATGTGGCATCGAGGCGAACTCCGTCGAAGCTTCGGTCGGGACAAAGACCGGCATTATAAAAGCCGCCTTGCCCCATGTCTGAATCGCTTCATCAAACCAGCCTCGATGGCCTGTGCGAACAGCCACGGCCGCGCTCAGACATCCTTCCAAATAACCAAGCCGGTATACCGGTAATCAGGATGCGCTTATCATAAATAAGCCGTCCACGGATTGCAAGACGGTGCGCATTGATTACCATGCGCGGATGAATCCGCGCCGGCACGAGAGCTCGTCCTTCCCCCCCGTCGACACCGCGCTTCGCGACCCCAACGGCCTGCTGGCGATGGGCGGTGACCTGTCGCCTGAGCGTCTGCTGGACGCCTACCGCCATGGCATCTTCCCCTGGTTCAACGCCGGCGAGCCCATCCTGTGGTGGAGCCCCGACCCGCGCATGGTGCTGTTTCCCGACGAGATCCGGGTGACCCGCTCGCTCGCCAAGCGCATCCGCAACGGCGGCTTCGAACTTCGCGTCGATAGCAGTTTCGTGCAAGTGATGAAGGCATGTGCCGAGCCGCGCGAGGGTGAGG
>JBAPWR010000210.1:0-6020 GCA_049283775.1 Thiobacillus sp. | reverse complement strand
GCCCCAACGTGGCGAACGACGGCATCAACTCGCTGTTCGGCACCATTCACATCTTCACCCGGCATTCGCTGGAGACGCTCGGCGGCATGGGCGAGGCCGCAGTCGGCGAAGAACATTACCGGGAACTCAATCTGCGCTATGGTGCCGAGACCGAAAATGGCAGCTGGCGGCTGGGGCTGGTCGGGCGCGAGGACGAGCGCCATGCGGTTGCGCATGACCGGGCGAGCGACCTTCTGCTCAACTTCAGGGGCGACTACCAGCTCAGCAATCGCGACGCACTGATGCTGCAATTCGGCGCTTCGCAGGGCAACTGGCGCGGAACCAACGTCGGTTACGTGTGGAGCGAGGACCAGGACGTCGACTTTCTCGGCGGCTTCGCCAACGTCGAATGGCGACGCTCCCTCGGCGCGGCGCGCGAGTGGTCGCTGCAACTGCAGCACGGCTTCAACGACAACGAGGAGGACTACCCGCAGCTTCCGGGTTTCTATCCGACGACGGGCGACTTCCGGGTCAGCAGCAGCGGGCTGCGCTTCAGCTACCTCGACAATCTCGAAGACGATTTTCGCTACTCGCTTGCGCTCGAATACCGCAATGACCAGGCCTGGGCGCCCGACCTGATCGCCGACGGCGCGACGGTACGCAACCACATCTACGGCCTGTCCGGGTCGGTCGAGTGGAATCCGGCGCCGCAGTGGGTGGTGCATGCGGCGGCGATGGTCGAGCATTACCGCGACATCCTCGGCACCAACGTCTCGCCGCGCGTGGCCGTGAACTGGCTGCCGGCAGAGGGCCACGCCTTCCGTCTGGGTGCCGCACATGCCGTTTCCGGCGGAGTGGGGCTTTACGCCAACCATGCGGACATAAAGTTAATAAGCATCGCCGCCGGCGACGTCTACCAGTTCGTGCTCGGTACCCAGGATCTCGAAACCGAAAAGAACAACAGCGTCGAGATCGGCTATCTCTACAGCAACCCCAGGCACCATCTGAACCTCGATCTGCGCCTGTTCAACAATCACATATACGACATCGTCGATGCGCGGCGGGAGGGCAACATTACCCGTTACTACTTCAACGAAGGCAGCGTCACCCAGACCGGTGTCGAGTATCAGTTGAGGTGGGCACCGCAGACAGGCAGCTGGATCCTGCTGTCGCAGGCCTGGGTCGGTGCCGATTCCGCCAACGAGAAGTATGAAGCCTCCGTACCCGGGTTCACCTCGGCGCTGCTGGCTTCGCACCGGATTGCCGGGATCGACGCCAGTCTTGGCTACTATCACATCCGCGACCTGCGCTGGCGGGGCGCGCAGCAGGACAGCAAGTACAACCGCCTCGACCTGCGCCTGGCTAAATCGTGGAAGACGGCCACGGGACGCCTGCAGGGCGCGTTCGTGGTGCAGAGTCTGCTCGGCCGCGAGTTCGAGAGCTTCGACGCCGACCAGATGCCCTACTACGGCGACCAGGTGTTCGACCGCCGGGCCTACGTCAGCCTGAAGTACGAGTTCCGCTAGCCTGACGATGCTTCTTATGCAGCCCCTCGCAAGCTTGCGTCTTCCCGGCGTGTCGGCCTTCAGGGATTCTTTTGCCCTGGCAAAACTGATCCTGGTGATGCTGGTCAGCGCCATGCTCCTGCCGGACTTGGCACTTGCCCAGCCGTGGGTCAGTGTCGTGCTGACGGAGCCCAGGTCCTACTACCAGCAGGCGGCCGACAGCCTCATCCGGACCCTGAGGCGCGAGGGCTGGAAAGTCACCATGTCGACTGCCGAAAGCCATGTGGCGAACGGCAGCGATCTGACCGTGGCGATCGGTACCCCGGCCCTGGAGAAGGTCCTGGCCACAGGACGCAGGCCGGTCCTGTCACTGCTGGTGCCGCGGTCGACCTACGAACGTCTGGCTTCCGGCAGGCCGCAGGTCAGCGCACTGTATCTCGACCAGCCGCTGTATCGGCAGTTGCAGCTCCTGGCACTGGCGCTGCCGGACCTGAAGAATGTCGGCGCGCCGCTGGGACCGGTGAGCCGGGAGCTGCAGGATGCACTGCAAGCGGTCGGGCGCGACAACGACATCCGGGTCCGTACCGCCATCGTCGAAAAGAATTCGGATCTGTATCCCGCGCTAACCGGGCTGGCGGCGGAAAGCCAGGCCTTCCTGTTGCTGCCCGATCCGCTGGTGGCGCATCGCAGCTCGCTGCAGAATTTCTTTCTCCATACCTACCGCCTCAAGCGGCCGGTGCTGGCTTATTCGGCGCCACTGGCAAAAAGCGGGGCGATCATGGCGCTCTACACCACACCCGAGCAGGTTGGCGAAGAGGCTGCGGACTGGATCAGGGACAGCTGGTCGGGCAATAGCGTCGGCCTGGGCGGCCCGCGCTATCCCAAGCGCTTCACCATCAGCATCAATTCCACCGTCGCACGCTCACTCGATATCACCCTGCCGAGCGCGGATGTGCTGACCCGGAAGCTGGAGGCGCTGCAATGAGAATCCGCACCCGCGCCTTCATGCTCGGTCTGCTGCCCGCCCTGCTGGTGGCGGCGGTGCTGACCGCTTTCCATGTCTATTCACGGCTGAACGACCTGGAGAAAACCGTGGCGCAGCAGGGCATGAGCATGGCCCGCCATCTGTCGTCCGCTTCGGAGTATGGCGTGTTCAGCGGCAACACTGTCGTCCTGGAAAAGCTCCTCGAGCAGACTCTGGCCGAGCCGGGCGTCAAAAGCGCGATGGTGGTGTGGCCGGATCAGACCCGGCTGGAACGTGGCGATACGCCCAGGCACCTGCCGCCCCTGCAGAAGGCAGGCCAGTGGCAGGACGACGACCATGCCTGGTTCACTTATCCGGTCGAACTGATGCCGCTGGGCGAAAGCGATCCCTTCATCGACTCCGCTCCTGAGGCCACCGCCCCGCTGGCGTGGATCGCCGTAAGCATCGACCTGGAACCGAAGCGGGCGCTGGTGCAGCAGTTGCTGCTCGTTAGCCTGAGCATCACGTTCCTCGGCCTGATGCTGGCCATCCTGCTGATCAACAAGCTGGCGCTGAGCGGGGTGCAGCCCTTGCTGGACATCGTCGCCACGGTCAAACGCATCAGTTCGGGCGCTTTTGGCGCGCGTATGGATGTGACCGCCCATTCGCCGGAATTGCGCGAACTGCAATCCATGGTCAACCAGCTGAGCGAATCCTTGCGTTCCTATCAGCAGGACATGGAGGCCAGGGTGCACATCGCGACCTCCGAGCTCGAGCACAAGAAGCGCGAAGCCGAGCAGGCCAGCCTCGCCAAATCGCGCTTCCTGGCTGCCGCCAGCCACGACCTGCGCCAGCCGATGCACGCCATCAGCCTTTATGTCGAAAGCCTCAAGGCGCAGTTGCGGCCGGGAGCGGCCCGGGACACCCTCGACAAGATCGAGCGTTCGATCAACGGCACGGTGGAACTCTTCAACGCCATCCTCGACGTCACCAAACTCGACGCAGGCGTGGTCCAGCCGGTTTTCAAGCCGGTGCGTATTCGCCAGCTGTTTTTGGTTCTCGCGGATGAATTCGCTGCTACGGCAGACAGGAAAAGCCTGTCGCTGCGGGTACGTTGCCCCGATGTCTGGATCGAGAGCGATCCGCTGCTGCTGGAACGCGTCGTGCGCAACCTGCTGTCCAACGCCCTCGAGCACACCCGCCAGGGCGGCGTGCTTTTGTCGGCCAGGCCGCACAAAGGGCAGTTGCGGCTGCAGGTCTGGGATAGCGGAAGCGGGATCTCGGCGGAAGACCAGCCACGGGTTTTCCAGGAGTTCTACCAGGTGGAAAAACACCCGGGACAAACTCACCTGGGAATGGGCCTCGGCTTGTCGATCGTCCGTCGTCTGGCCCGGCTGCTGGGCTATCCGCTGCAGTTGCGTTCGATACCGGGGCGGGGAACCGTTTTCTCGCTCGACGTTCCGCCGCTCGTCGCAGGCCCGGCCATCGTCGACCGCGAGTGTGTTGATTGCGGCGGCGCGTTGACAGGCCGCGTCGTTATCGTCGACGACGATCCTGCGGTCAGGGATGCGCTGGGCGCACTGTTGTCGCAATGGGGGATGGAGGCCTGGCAGTTCGGCAATCTACAGGAGGTCCTGAGCGGGGTGAACTTCGCGCCCGACCTCGTGCTCGCCGACTATCAGCTGCTGGACGGCGAGACCGGCCTTGCGGTGGTCGAGGCTATCCAGGCGCGCTGGGGGACCGCCATTCCCGCCATCCTCATCACCGGGGATACGCGACCGGAAACTGTCAGGATGCTCGATGCCCTGGGCCATCCGGTTCTTTACAAGCCGATCCGCAGCAGCCAACTGTTGGCGCTGCTGCGGAAAACGCTGGCGTGCAGCGATGGCGGCCAGGATAGTCGGGATGATCTCGTACAGCGGGCCTGAGCCGGGCGGGGCTGACAAGCCGCCTGAACTCGACCGAACTCCCGCCCGGTCGGCGGCCGCTTCGCGGCTTACTTTTCCGTCAGTTTCTTGATTACGCCGGCAGCCCACTCGCGGCCGCCCAGCCCGAAAGCCAGCGCCAGGGCCAGTCCGACCGCACCGAAGCCGATCTGGAAGGCGGCAGTGAGGAGGGCGGTGCCGATCGCCAGCTGCTCCAGGGAGACGAACACCACGAAGATGATCACCGCATACTCGGACAGGGTGCTGATGGTCAGCGCGCCCTGCACGCCGATGTTGTTGAGGTAGGCGAACACCAGGCGGTTGATGAAGCGTGCCACCAGCACGCCGAACACCAGCACCAGGATGGCGACGATGATGTTGGGGATGTACAGCACCACCTTGTTGAAGAGTTCGGCCACCATGTGCAGGCCGAGGCTGTTGGCCACGGTGACGATGACGACGAAGATGATGATCCAGTAGGCCAGCTTGGCGAGCAGGCGCGACAGGCTGATGTCGAGATTGCCCTGCTTGAGGAAGGCCTCGATGCCGGTCTTCTCCGACAGGCTGTCGAAACGCAGCACGTCGAGCAGCTTGGTGACCCCGGTGCGCACCAGGTTGGCGAACAACCAGCCGATGAACAGCAGCAGGAGGGCCGCCAGCAGTTGCGGGATGAAAGCCGCCAGTTGGGTCCAGAATGACGTCAGGGAAGTGACGAACACGTCGAGTTGTTGCTGCATGGCGTACTCCTTCTTTACCGCGAAAAGCCGCATTATAACGAAGCCATGGCGACGAAATTTTTAACCTGTCGGAAACATGCCGGCGCAACAATGGCGGGTAACTGTTCGATCGCGGACTTTATGCCTAAACTTGATAAAAATAGCTGTTGCTAGCCATGTCCCCAGATTCTGATCAAGCCTGTTTTCTTACGCTGGAACAATTGCCGCTGCTCATTGCCGCGCTGATGCAGCGTGGTTACCGATGCCTTGGCCCAGAGGCCCGCAACGGCGCCATCGTCATGGCCGAGTTGCTGTCGCCCGAAGCTCTGGCACGCGGGTTGCAGGCCGAGCAGGCGCCGGGGCATTACCAGCTCACCACTGATCCGCTCAATCGCTATTTCGCCTGGGCCAACGGTCCCCAGGCGATCAAGCCGCATGCCTTCGCAGCGCAGGAATCGCTGTGGCAGGTGCGGCGCGACGAACAGGGCGGACTGCAATTCGCGGCCGTGCTGCCGGAAGCTCCGGCGCTGGCGATCATCGGCGCGCGGGCCTGCGACCTCGCGGCGCTGGCCTTGCAGGACGCGCATTTCCTGCAGCAAGGGCGGCGCGACCCGCATTACGCCGAGCGGCGGGAAAAACTGTTCCTGGTGGCGGTGCAATGCGCCGAGCCGGCAGCGACCTGCCTCTGCGCTTCGACCGGCGACGGCCCGACGCCGACAGCAGGCTACGACATCTCGCTGGCGGAACTGGCGGACGGCTTCGTCGCGCAGGCGGGCAGCGACAAGGGCAAGGTAGTTCTCGATGCGCTGAAACCGCAGGCGGCCACCAGGCAGCAGATCGAGGCGGCCCGCGAACAGGGCCTGCTCGCCGCTGCCGCGCAGAAGCGCAGCCTGCCCGGCCGCAGCTTGCGCGATCCCCTGCTGGCCAATCT
>JBAPWR010000209.1:0-5261 GCA_049283775.1 Thiobacillus sp. | reverse complement strand
TATATTCTATTTTCAATAAAATCAATCAGCTTGTCGGTCAGATTGCCCGACTGGGCGAGGGTTCCGCTCCAGGCGACGGCATGACTGGCGAGCCCCTCCCTGTGCCGCAAAAACTCGCCCCAGGCGTACTTCATGTCAACCATTCCATCTGCCCGGTTCCATGTATTCCAGAAAGCCCGCAGCGACGTCGCCGTGGTCACGGGCAAACCCTGTTGATAACGTTCAAGCAGTGCGTCGAGCTTGGCCAGATGGGCACGGTCCGCTTGCGGGTATGCCTGCCACACCATCGGACGCGCCGCCCATTGCGCGCGCACGCAGGAATCCTCGCCACGCACGAAATTGATATCGCATGCCCACAGCAGACGGTCGTAATCATCCTGATGGAGAAATGGCAGGATGTGCAGCGTCAGCATGCCGCGGCGACAGATATCGCCGGTCTTGAGTTTCGGCAAGCCCACCCACGAGGCAATCTGCGGCACGATTCTGCCTTCCGGAACCACACAAATGATGGTCTGGTTTCCGCTCGTCCAGGCATCCAGCAGTTCACCGACGACAGGATTCTCGTAGGCGAACAAGGAAATTGTCAGCGCGTCGGACGAAGCCGGGCCGACGCCCAGATTCGATAAGAACGCAGCAGCTTTATCGCGCTGAAAATGCTCGCGACGGTGCGCCAGGTCGCGTTCGCCCAGCAGCCCGCCGGTTCCATTTTCGTATCCGGGAAAGAAGAAATATTTGGTCAGCGGAAGCTGCGGATGCGGTGAAGGCAAACCGTGATGGGCACTCACCCAGGACTCGGCGCTGAGATATTCCAGATTGATCCACGCCGGTGCAGGAAGCTTTTCGCTCATCGCCTGCAGATAGGTTTCCGGGAGAGCGCAGCCAAACGCCTCGATCACCACCTGCGCCGGCTCCACCTGAAGAAACGGATCACGCCAGGCGCAGATCTGCACGCCACACGACTGCTGGCTATCGGCCTCCGGGCGGATCTCGGGCCATATCCTTGCGAAGGCTTCGAGATCATCGACCCAGAGGCGTACCGCCATTCCGTGCTCGGAAACCAGTTGCCGGGCCAGCCGCCAGGCGATGCCGATGTCACCAAAGTTGTCGATGACATTGCAGAAGATGTCCCAGGTCTTGCGCATGAAGGCGATGCTACCGCATCCGGGTTTTGCTACGCCGCCACGATGGTCAGAGCGACCGTTCAGCAGGCAGTTTTCTCCGTCCGCACTTTGGCCCGGAGAGCAGGATTCAGGCGAGTTTTACGCCGGCAATCCAGGGCTGATTTTGGGCCTGTCGAAAACGCTTGCTATTTCTCATGTTTTTCTTGTAAAAATTCTCGCGCAGGAGTAAAAAGCCCAAAGTTTGTTTCAAGAACCTTGCAGTACCGGCTTTACCGCGTATCGCGCTTGAATTCAGACCGACGGTTCGCCCGTCCTGCTACCCGCATACGCGGTTGTTATATTGCATTACGCCAAGGAGGATTTTTGAATGGCAACAGGTACTGTTAAGTGGTTCAGCGACGCCAAGGGTTTTGGTTTCATCACTCCCGATGACGGCGGCGAGGATGTCTTCGCACATTTCTCCGCCATCCAGACCAGCGGCTTCAAGACCCTGAAAGAAGGCCAAAAGGTCTCTTTCGAAGTCAGCCAGGGCCCGAAAGGCAAGCAAGCCTCGAACATCCAGCCGGAAGGTTGAATTGTTGAGCTGACAAAAAACCCCGCCTCGGCGGGGTTTTTCATTTGGGCCTCTCCCCGTCTCGGCGGGGATTTTTGTGACCTGAAAAATCCAGGGGCTTCGCCGGGACGACTTACATCTTCGCGACCATCGCTTCGGCGAACGCCGAGCACTTCACCTCGGTCGCACCTTCCATCAAGCGGGCGAAATCGTAGGTGACGCTCTTGGCGGCGATGGCTTTTTCCATGCTGGCCACAATCAGGTCGGCCGCCTCGATCCAGCCCAGGTGACGCAGCATCATCTCGGCCGACAGGATCAGCGAACCCGGGTTGACGTAATCCTTGCCGGCGTACTTGGGCGCGGTGCCGTGGGTGGCTTCGAACATCGCCACGGTATCGGACAGGTTGGCGCCGGGCGCGATGCCGATGCCGCCGACCTCTGCTGCCAGCGCGTCGGAAATGTAATCGCCGTTGAGGTTCAGCGTGGCGATCACGTCATATTCATCAGGGCGCAACAGGATCTGCTGCAGGAAGGCGTCGGCGATGACGTCCTTGATCACGATGCCGCCCAATTTTTCAGGCAGCTTCATCCACGGACCTTCATCAATCAGGGTGGCGCCGAACTCGCGTGCGGCGAGCTCATAGCCCCATTTCTTGAAGCCGCCTTCGGTGAACTTCATGATGTTGCCCTTGTGCACCAGAGTCACCGAGCGGCGCTTGTTGTCGATCGCATACTGGATCGCCTTGCGTATGAGCCGTTCCGAGCCTTCGATCGACACTGGCTTGATGCCGATCGCCGAGGTCTCGGGAAAGCGGATCTTCTTCACGCCCATTTCCTGCTGCAGGAAGGCGATGACTTTCTGCACCGCTTCGGAATTGGCCTCCCACTCGACACCGGCGTAGATGTCCTCGGTGTTCTCGCGGAAGATGACCATGTCGACCTTTTCCGGCGCCTTCACCGGGCTGGGCACGCCGGTGAAGTAGCGCACCGGGCGCAGGCACACATACAGGTCGAGCATCTGGCGCAGCGCGACGTTGAGCGAGCGGATGCCGCCCGAGGTCGGCGTGGTCAGCGGCCCCTTGATCGAGATCACGTAGTCCTTCACCGCCTGCACGGTCTCTTCCGGCAGCCACTGATCGCCGCCGTAGACCTTGACCGCCTTTTCGCCGGCGAACACCTCCATCCAGGCGATCTGCTTTTTGCCGCCGTAGGCCTTGGCCACCGCGGCATCGACCACTCGACGCATCGCCGGCGTGATGTCGACGCCGGTGCCATCGCCCTCGATGAAGGGGATGATCGGCATGTCCGGGACGTTCAGGGAGTTGTCGGCGTTGACGGTGATTTTCTGGCCTGCTGCGGGAATCTGGATATGTGTGCTCATGATGTCTCTAAAAGATAAAATGGGACTTTGTCCCCCACCGACGTGTCGCGTCTTATTTTGTTCAACAAACCCTACGGCGTTCTCAGCCAGTTCACCGCCGAAGGCCGCTGGCAGGGTTTGCGGGATTACATCACGCTGCCGGGTGTTTACGCAGCCGGACGCCTCGATGCGGACAGCGAAGGACTGCTGATTTTAACCGATGACGGCAAGCTGCAGAGCCGCATCGCCGATCCCCGCCACAAGCTTCCGAAAACCTATTGGGTTCAGGTCGAAGGCGCACCGAGCGAAGCCGATCTCGATCCACTGCGGCATGGAATCGACCTCGGCGACTTCGTCACCCGCCCGGCGACAGCCCGCCTGATCGACCCGCCTGCCGGCCTGTGGCCGCGCAACCCGCCGATCCGCTACCGCGCGGCCATTCCCACCCATTGGATCGAACTCACGATCGCTGAAGGCAAGAATCGTCAAATCCGGCGGATGACGGCGAAGATCGGCTTCCCGACCCTGCGCCTGATCCGCGCCGCCATCGGCGAATGGGAACTGGGCAGTCTTCAACCCGGAGAATGGAAGGAGATTCATGTCTGAGCCAAACTCGAATGCCCAGTGGCTGCCCCACGTCGTCGTCGCCGCGATCGTCGAGCGCGACGGCAGGTTCCTGCTTGTCGAGGAACATACCGCCGAAGGCCTGCGCCTCAACCAGCCTGCCGGTCACTGGGAGCGCGGCGAGACCCTGCTCGACGCAGTGCGCCGCGAGGCGCTGGAGGAGACCGCGCATCACGTCGAGCCGCAGGCGCTGCTGGGCTGCTACAGCACCCACTACCCGCGCCGCGACATCACCTATCTGCGCTTCGCCTACGTCTGCAGTGTCAGCGGATTCGATGCCGACCGAAAACTCGACGACGGCATTGTCCGTGCCGTGTGGCTGACGCCGGACGAACTCGGCGCCAGCCCCATTCCCCACCGCAGCCCGCTGGTCATGCGCTGCGTTGAGGATTACCTGGCCGGGCGGCGCTTCCCGCTCGACTTCGTAAGCCACGCATGAGCACCAAAGTCGTCGTCGGCATGTCGGGCGGAGTCGACTCCGCCGTCGCCGCCTATCTTCTGAAGCAGCAGGGCTACGACGTGCTCGGCGTCTTCATGAAGAACTGGGACGACGACGACAACACCGAGCAGTGCACCGCGCGACAGGACTTCCTCGACGTGCTGGCGGTGGCCGACGTGCTCGGCATCGAGGTCGAGGCGGTCAACTTCGCCGCCGAATACAAGGAGCGCGTGTTCAGCTATTTCCTCACGGAATACCAGGCCGGGCGCACCCCCAACCCCGACGTGCTGTGCAACGCCGAGATCAAGTTCAAGGCCTTCCTCGAGGACGCCATCGCGCGCGGTGCAGAATACATCGCAACCGGGCATTACGTCGGCAAGGGAACGGATGACGCCGGCCGGGCCACGCTGCTGCGGGCTTGTGACGCCAACAAGGACCAAAGCTATTTCCTCTACCGCCTGAACCAGGCGCAGCTCGCCCCTGCCCTGTTTCCGCTGGCGCACTTGCCCAAGCCGGAGGTGCGCAAGATCGCTGCACGGATCGGCCTGCCCAACGCCGCCAAGAAGGACAGCACCGGCATCTGCTTCATCGGCGAGCGCAACTTCCGTGAATTCCTCGAACGCTACCTGCCACGCAACCCGGGCGACATGGCAACGCCCGACGGCCGCGTGGTCGGCCGACACCAGGGCCTGATGTATTACACCCTGGGCCAACGCCAGGGCCTCGGCATCGGCGGGCAGAAAGACGGCAGCGACGAGCCGTGGTTCGTCGCTGCCAAGGACATGGCCAGCAATACCCTGATCGTGGTTCAGGGGCACGATCATCCGCTGCTGCAGCGCTCCTCCCTCACGGCAGGCCAGCTCAGCTGGATCAGTGGCGCGGCCCCCGATCCGGCGAGGCGCTATACCGCCAAGACGCGCTACCGTCAGACCGATGCGCCCTGCCGCGTCACGCAACAGGACGCCGACACACTGGAACTCGCATTTGACAGCCCGCAATGGGCCGTGACGCCCGGTCAGTCCGTGGTGCTGTATGACGGCGAGGTATGCCTTGGCGGCGGCATCATCTGCTAAACCGCTACAATTCGCACTTTCCTGCCTACCCTCAAATCATGTCGCACGACGCACCCGTCCCTGCCGCCAACTTCATCCGCAACATCATCGA
>JBAPWR010000208.1:0-2581 GCA_049283775.1 Thiobacillus sp. | reverse complement strand
GCCGACAACGGCCGCAGCCGGCAGGTGAACTTGCGCTGGCGCTGACTCGCGGCAGCATCTCCGGGGCAGTTCGAAGCATGAATCGAAAGATCGTCATCAGACCCGAGATCGCCGCTGACGCTGACACGATCAGGGAGGTAACCGTCGCCGCGTTCAAGACGCTGGCGATCAGCAAGCACACCGAGCAATTCGTCATCGAGGCGCTACGCGCTGCGGGTGCGCTGAGCTTGTCGCTGGTCGCCGAAGTCGATGGCCGCGTGGTCGGACACATCGCCTTCTCTCCGCTGACGATTTCGGACGGGACCCGGGACTGGTACGGACTGGGACCCGTCTCTGTCCTGCCCGACTACCAGCGCCAAGGAATCGGCAAGGCCCTGATGGGGGAAGGCTTGTCGCGGCTTAGAAGCATGCGCGCAAGAGGATGCTGCCTGGTGGGGCACCCGGTCTACTACAGGAAATTCGGCTTCAGCAACGCGCCCGGACTCCTGCTCGAGGGCGTGCCACCGGAATTCTTTTTCGCGCTGCCTTTCGACGGCCCTGTCCCACAAGGAAGCGTCACTTTCCATGAGGCATTCAAGGCCGATGGGCCGCACGAGCGTCCTGGTACTGCTCGACGACGTACCTGAGACGCTCACGCTGGCGGTCTCGCTGGCGGCGAGAAGTGACGACTATCCGGTCAGCCTTGCCCCGCCGATCAGTAACACAAGCCGAACGGCGGTTTTCCAAACCCGATTTATGCAGAACGGGGCAGTTGGCTCGGTAGTGCAAGTTCGCCATCGACCGCTTTGCAGAACCTGATATCCAAACGATTCCACCAAGTAGTGGACTCGACGACTTTAGTCCGCACGCCTTATTGCCCTTGCGCGCGCATCGGCCGCAACTCGTGCAAGTCGATGGCGACCAGAGTCGGGAAAGGGAGTGGATTCTGCAAGCCGAACAGCGGGCGAACGCGACGGCGAGTCGGCACACGCAGGCCATCGAAATCGCGGTAGTCCTCGCAGATGTGTGCGGCCTTTGCCCAGCGGCCGACCACCTCCGCCGTATAGTCGAGACGCAACAGATCACCCGTTGGCGAAAAATGAAAAACCTGACGGCGGCAATGGCTCGGCACCTCGGGTGGAAATAGTGCTTCTACGCGAATGACTCCGTCGGGCGATGTTGCCAATAACCCGAACTCGAATCCAGGCCGCAGGAAGAGAAAAGGCGTGCTCAGGTAGTTCCAGGTCGCGTAACTCGCGAAAAACAGAAAATCGAGCTCATCCCACCACAGCTCCCGGCGCAAACCTCCAAAGGCAGCACGCGGGTGCTTGCGCTGAGCCAGGATCGTCCCGTCGTCCGCAACGATGCGTACTTCCTCCTCGCCGAACCACTCGCCGCGCTGACCTCGATTCGGATAGTCGAAAAACGTGAAGCGTGGTGCTGTCGTGGATGCCATGACTCGCACCTGCTTCAGCGGTGGCACGCGCTTGGCGGTGAACAGCAAACCGTCGACCGACAACACTGCCTCGATGGCGATCAAGCGTTGCCATAGTCCAGCACCCCCATGAGCGGCGATGACATCCGCCAATACATGACCCACGTCGGCCATCGAACATCTCCTGCAATGACGATTTCTTTCGCTGACTGTAGCATCGAGGTGGCTTTTTCTTCTCTGGATGAGGCACCAGTGATCAGGGAATAGTCGTTCCACCGAACTGCCGCCCTTCGACTCTCTCGGCCGCGACGTCTCTCCATGGCCGGGGCCGCCGTCGTACGTCACAGTGAACCTCCGTTTTCGGCTACGTCAGCTTTCTGGATCTGCATCTGGCGGGTGTCGACCCTGAATAGCCTGCGGGGGCTTGTTTGCTGAAAGTCCGTTCCGCAGCGGACAGCGGTCGTCTGTACACGGATAGCCTTTCTGACCCTACGGATGTGCGTGTGCGCTGTCCGCGTCCACATCAAGCGACCACAACTGGTGGGAATCCAGCTTCAGCCGTGCGTTCGCCGCCAATGCATCGAGCTGAACCTGCTGCGCCGTCAGTTGGCCTTCCAGCGCCAGTCTCCGATTGACCAGTACCTGATCCAGGCTTCCTTCGCCCAGGCCGTAGGCGCGTGCGGCCAGCCGTGCGGCTTCATCCAGCGCCTGCGCGGCCTGATGCGCGTGTTCCCAGTTGGCCGTCTGCGCGGTAGCGGTCTCGAAATCCGCGCGTGCCTCCGCACGCAAGCGCTGCTCCAGCCGGATCGCCGCGTCCCGAGCCGTGGCAGCTAACCGTTCGGTCGCCTCCTGATCGGTGCGTCGCGCGCCGCCCGGCAGAGTCAGGCTGACCCCCAACCCGAGCACGTGTTCGTTGCCGCCCATTTCATTGCGGTAGAACAGGCCCACGGTGGGATCGACGCTGCGGTGTCGGGCGAGCTTGCGAGCCTCTGCTTGCAGGACATCAGCCTGGCGGCGGGCGCGAAACAGTTCATGATTGTGTTCGAGCATCGCATCGACGTACTGCTCTGCCGATCCATGAAAACCGGCTTGTACTGGCGGCGGCAGCGTCGTGTCCGCCGTCAGCGGCAGGGAGGGAAACTGCGCCAGCAGGCGGCTGCGCGCCTG
>JBAPWR010000207.1:0-3267 GCA_049283775.1 Thiobacillus sp. | reverse complement strand
GATGTCGGCAACCTTCAAAACCGCGTGTTTGGCGAGCGCATGGTCGGATGGCAGCGCCGCATAGAATGGCTCATAGAAAAGCGGCTCGACGCGCAGGCTATCGTCGGTCACCGGCAGCGCCAGCAGGCCGGCATCGAGCTTGCCGTCGAGCAGATGTTCGAGAATCTGCGGCGTCATTTCCTCGCGCAGCAGCATGCGCAGGCCGGGATGTTTCCTGTGCACCAGGGTCAGCGCGTGCGGCAGGTAGTAGGGGCCGAGAGTAGGGATGACGCCGAGATGAATGGTGCGTGCCATCGGATCCTGCGCATGCTTGGCCAGTTCGCGAATGCGCTCGGCCTCCTCGACGATGTTGCGCGCCGCCTGCAAGATCTCCTTGCCGATCGGCGTCGGCGTGACGCGCTTCAGGCTGCGGTCGAACAGGGTCACACCGAGAAAATCCTCGAGCTTCTTGATCTGGGTGGAAAGGGTCGACTGGGTGATGAAGCAGGCCTCGGCCGCGCGGCCGAAGTGGCCGTGATCCGCGAGTGCCACCAGGTACTTGAGCTCTTGCAGGGTCATGGTTGTCCGTTCGATTTCATCAATGAATAAATTCTAGACTATTCATGAGACAAACAACCGCAGATAGTCTTAAATGAGGTCACTCCGTTGTGGAGCTGAACGTCGATAGAGAGGAGAGATCCATGTCCGAAAGCAAATGTCCATTCCACGTCACCGCCGCCAGCGGGGGCACCCCGACCGTCCATGACTGGTGGCCGAACCAGCTGAACCTGAAAGTCCTCAGCCAGTTCGCCCCCGAGACCAGCCCGATGGAGGCGTCGTTCGACTATGTCGAGGAATTCAGGAAGCTCGACCTTGCGGCCGTGAAGAAGGACCTCTACGCGCTGATGACCGACTCGCAGGACTGGTGGCCGGCCGACTACGGCCACTACGGCCCACTGTTCATCCGCATGGCCTGGCACGCGGCCGGCACCTATCGCATCGGCGACGGCCGCGGCGGCGCCGGCCTGGGACAGCAACGTTTCGCGCCGACCAATTCCTGGCCCGACAACGTCAACCTCGACAAGGCGCGCCGCCTGCTTTGGCCGATCAAGCAGAAGTACGGCAACAAGATTTCCTGGGCCGACCTCATCGTGCTGGCCGGCAACTGCGCGCTGGAATCCATGGGCTTCAAGACCTTCGGCTTCGCCGGCGGTCGCACCGACGTGTACGAACCGGACGAGTCGGTGTACTGGGGCTCGGAGACCGATTGGCTGGGCGACACG
Organism: Thiobacillus sp.; assembly: GCA_049283775.1. GTDB lineage: Bacteria > Pseudomonadota > Gammaproteobacteria > Burkholderiales > Thiobacillaceae > Thiobacillus. Next base: position 2,005 of record JBAPWR010000207.1, on the reverse strand, counting down.
CGCCACGGTACGCAGCCCGATTTCGAGAATCCGCTGGCCGCCGTGCAGATGGGTCTGATCTACGTCAACCCGGAAGGCCCCGGCGGCAAGTCCGATCCGCTGCAGTCCGGACGCCTGGTGCGCGAAACCTTCGCGCGCATGGCGATGAACGATTACGAGACCGTCGCGCTCACCGCAGGCGGCCACACCTTCGGCAAGTGCCATGGCGCCGGCGATGCTGCGCTGGTCGGCCCCGCACCGGAAGGCGCCGACATCGAGAACCAGGGCTTCGGCTGGATCAGCAAGCACGGTTCCGGCAAGGGCGGCGACCAGATCGGCAGCGGCCTCGAGGGCTCGTGGACGCCCACGCCGACCAAGTGGGACATGAGCTACCTCGACATGCTCTTCAACAATGAATGGATCCCGACGCGCAGCCCGGCGGGCGCCTCGCAGTGGACGCCGGTCAAGCACACCGACGCCAACATGGCACCGGCCGCGGACGACGCCTCGAAGAAGGTGCCGATCATCATGACGGACGCCGACATGGCGATGCGCTACGACCCCGAGTACCAGAAGATCGCGCGCCACTTCCAACAGAATCCGCAAGAATTCGCCGAGGCCTTCGCGCGCGCCTGGTTCAAGCTCACCCACCGCGACATGGGGCCGAAGGCACGCTATGTCGGCCCGGAAGTGCCGGCCGAAGACCTGATCTGGCAGGATCCGATCCCTGCGGTGAACCACCCGCTGGTCGACGACCAGGACGTGGCCGCGTTGAAGGCCAAGGTGCTGGCTTCTGGCCTTGCGGTGTCCGAGCTGGTCTACACCGCGTGGTCTTCGGCCGCCAGTTTCCGCGGCAGCGACAAACGCGGCGGCGCCAACGGCGCGCGCATCCGCCTCGCGCCGATGAAGGATTGGGAGGTCAACCAGCCGGCGCAGCTTGCCAGGGTGCTCGGCAAACTTGAAGCCATCCAGGCTGATTTCAACGGCCAGGCCACTGGCGGCAAGAAGATCTCGCTCGCCGATCTCATCGTGCTGGCCGGCTGTGCGGCAGTCGAGGAGGCCGCTCGCAAGGCGGGGCAGAACGTGAGCGTGCCCTTCACGCCCGGCCGCATGGATGCTTCTCAGAACCAGACCGAGGTGGATTCCTTCGCGCCGCTCGAGCCGATCGCCGATGGCTTCCGTAACTACCGCAGCAACCGCTTCCCCGAGGTTCCGGCCGAGGCGCTGCTGGTGGACAAGGCGCAGTTGCTCACGCTCACCGCGCCGGAGATGACGGTGCTGGTCGGCGGGATGCGCACGCTGGATGCCAACCATGACAGCAGCAAGCATGGCGTATTCACCGACCGGCCGGGCGCGCTGACGAATGACTTCTTCGTCAACCTGCTCGACATGGGCAACGAGTGGAAGCCCGCCTCCGAGGACAAGAGCGTGTTCGAGGTGCGCGACCGCAAGACCGGCCGGGTCAAGTGGACCGCCACCCGCGCCGACCTGGTATTCGGCTCGAACTCGCAGTTGCGCGCCCTTGCCGAGGTGTACGGCCAGAACGACGGTCAGGCCAAGTTCGTCAAGGACTTCGTCGCTGCCTGGACCAAGGTGATGAACCTCGACCGCTTCGACCTCGCCTGACCCGCGCCCCCGCCCATGGCGGGCGGGAGCGGTTTCCATCAACCATCGATTGAACGACGAGAACACCCATGAAAGCCATTTTGATCAATCCCGAAACCCGCAGCCTCGAGTTCGTCGAGGTCGGCACGCGCGAAGATATCGCCAGGCTGGTCGGTTTCGACACCCTCGAATCCGACGCAGTCGGTACGGCCGGGGACCGCCTGTTTTTCGACGAGGAATGCTTCCTGCGCGGCACCAGCGGACGTTTCCAGATCGACACCCTGATCCCCGTGTCGGGCATCGGCGTGATCGTCGGTGTCGCCGAGGATGGCAGCACGCTGCGCGATGCGCAAAGCGAGATCGAGGCCTTGCGCAGCCGAATCAAGTACCTGTGAATCGCAAGGAGGACAGAAGCATGATC
>JBAPWR010000206.1:0-2102 GCA_049283775.1 Thiobacillus sp. | reverse complement strand
ATTCGGCGAGCACCGGCCGGATGGCGTGGGCCAGGGTGCGGCCGAACAGAGGGGTCAATTCCGGCGCGGTGACGAAATCGCCCGCCGTGCCGAACTTGGTCGTGCCGGCAGCGTAATAACCGAGTCCCGGCGCGTAGAGCACGGCTTCCATGTAACGCGAGAACGGGATCCAGCCGCCTTCGCTTTCGATCAGCTGACGCAGATGAGCGACCACGCGCTTGCTGTGCGCGAGGGCTTCAGGGCTTGGAGTGGGCAGCATCGATCGGCGTGTTCATGGATAATGCGCGAACCGGCGACTATAAGGGCGAATCGCGATGCAAGGCAAAACGGTACTGATTACCGGCGGGGCAAAACGGGTGGGGGCGGCAACCGGCCGCCTGCTCCATGCCGGCGGCGCCAACCTGATGATCCACTATCGCAGTTCGGTGGGCGAAGCACGTGCGCTGCAGGATGAACTGAACGCCATTCGCCCCGATTCGGTGGCGCTGATCCAGGCCGACTTGCTCGACGTCAACGGGCTGCCCGCCCTGGTCAGCCAGACCGTCGCCACCTTCGGCGGGCTCGACGTGCTGGTCAACAACGCCTCGAGCTTCTATCCGACGCCGGTCGGCACCATCACCATGAAGGACTGGGACAACCTGATGGGCAGCAACCTGATCGCGCCCTTGTTTTTATCGCAGGCCGCCGCACCGGAACTGAAGAAGCGCCACGGCTGCATCGTCAACATCGCCGATATCCACGCCGAGCGGCCGATGAAAAACTATGTCGTCTACAGCGTAGCCAAGGCCGGTGTAGTCGGCCTGACCAAATCGCTGGCGCGCGAACTGGGGCCGCTGGTACGCGTCAACGCCGTCGCCCCTGGTCCGATCATGTGGCCGGAAGACGACCCGAACTTCGACGAAGTCTCGCGCCAGCGTATCGTCTCGCACACCATCCTCAAGACCGCCGGCGGCCCGGACGACATCGCCCGCGCGGTGCGCTTCTTCGCCATCGATGCGCCCTATGTCACAGGTCAGGTGCTGGCGGTGGACGGCGGGCGCAACGCCAAACTGTGATCCTGGAGCCTTTTCCTTGCAGCTGAAGCCAAGTCTTTCCGATACCAGCCTGAGGCGCATCCTCGCCCTGGTAATCGCTCTACTGCTGATTCATCAGGTCGGCGTGTTGATCGCAAGTCTTTGGGGCATGGCCTGGGGTGCCGTTTCGGCGCTGGTGGTGGCGGGGGTGACGTTTTTTTCGGTGCGCCTGGCCAAACGCGGTGGCAGGAGCAGCGCCTGGTTTCTGCTGCCGACCCTGCTGTTCACGGTCCTGCCCCTGCTCATCATGTTGTGGAAAATCGTCGGACAGGAGGCTGGCTGGACGGACCGCCTCGTGGCACTGCTGCCGTTGCTCATCGGGTTCGTCGCGCCGGTCCTGTTGTTGCTGGCCGCGTATTTCGAGCTTCGCGGGCGTACGCGCAGGGACCAGGAATCATCCTCGATCTAGCTGCCGTGCTTGGCCCGGCAATGACTCAGCCAAGCAACAGGGCAGGGAGCCGAGCGTGTGGCCAGAGGCCACTCACGCACGCATACGGCATCACTTGCCGGTATAGGCGCGATACCACTCCACCCACTTGCCGATGCCGTATTCCAGCGAGGTCGCCGGCTTGAAGCCGGTGTCGCGGATGAGGTCGTCGACGTCGGCGTAGGTCGCCTGCACGTCGCCGTCCTGCATCGGCAGAAAGTTCTTCTTCGCTTCCTCGCCCAGCGCCTTCTCGATGGTGCCGATGAAGTCCATCAGCTGCACCGGGGTGTGGTTGCCGATGTTGTAGACCCGGTACGGCGCATGGCTCGATGCCGGGTCCGGATGGTCGTGGTCGAAGGCGGGGTTGGGCTGCGGGATGCGGTCGAGCACGCGTACCGTGCCGTCGGCGATGTCGTCGATGTAGGTGAAGTCGCGCATCATGTCACCGTGGTTGAAGACATCGATGCTGCGGCCCTCGAGGATGGCGCTGGTGAAAAGCCACGGCGACATGTCGGGCCGGCCCCAGGGGCCGTAGACGGTGAAGTAGCGCAGCCCCGTGGTGGGCAGGCCGTAGAGGTGCGAGTAGGTGTGCGCCATCAGCT
>JBAPWR010000205.1:0-2481 GCA_049283775.1 Thiobacillus sp. | reverse complement strand
CGGCCGTACCCTGGAGAGCATGCTGGGCGGCCGCGAGGTCACCCGCTTCAAGCGCGAGGGCGAACAGTACGAAGTCATCGTCCAGCTCGATCCGGCCTCGCGCTCCACCCCGCAGAGCCTCTCCAGTCTCTATGTACGCGGGCAGGACGGCAGCCTGACCGCGCTGTCCAACCTCATCGCCGTAGAGGAGACGGTCGCGCCGAAGGAGCTCAACCACTTCAACCGTCAGCGCGCCGCCATCATTTCGGCCAACATTACCCCCGGCTACACTCTCGGCGAAGCGCTCGCCTTCATGGACCAGGCCGCCGCCGAGACCCTGGCGCCGAGCACCCGCACCGCGCTGGACGGCCAGTCGCGTGAGTTCCGCGAGTCCGGCCAGACCCTGCTGATCACTTTCGCACTGGCGCTGGTCATCATCTATCTGGTGCTGGCGGCGCAGTTCGAGAGCTTCGTCTCGCCCTTCATCATCATGCTCACCGTTCCGCTCGCCGCCACCGGCGCGTTGCTGGCACTGAAGCTCACCGGCGCCACCCTCAACGTCTACAGCCAGATCGGACTGATCATGCTGGTCGGCCTGATCACCAAGCACGGCATCCTGATTGTCGAGTTCGCCAATCAGTTGCGCGCACGCGGACAGGACAAAGTCGAGGCGGTGATCAAGGCCGCTTCGCTTCGCCTGCGGCCGATCCTGATGACCACCGCTGCGATGGTATTGGGCGCTGTGCCGCTGGCGATCACCAGCGGTGCCGGGGCCGAGTCGCGCTCGCCGATCGGCTGGGTCATCGTCGGCGGTCTGCTGCTCGGCACCCTGCTGACCCTGTTCGTCATCCCGGTCGCCTATACCCTGCTGACGCGCAATCTCAAGAGCGCCGCCAGCGCAGTCGAGCCCCAGCCCGCCGCATCCTGAAGTGTCGAGTTCTGCCGCCTTCCTGACGAAGCTTCGTCAGGGATGGCGACGCCGTGCTTCATCAATCCGTCAAACCCGCCTGTTTTAATGCGGTTTTCAATTGTTTCGACGGCTATGGGGAACTGGCATGAAGACTGCTGAATACCTTGCACACGCAACGCAAGGAGTACACGACATGATCGAACTCGAACAAGGCGGCAAGCTGGAAGTCAATCTGAGTGAAGACGCGCAGGGGCGCGAGCGGGTGGTGGTGGCAACCCAGTCGCATGACTGCGAGATGACCCTCACCCCGCACCAGGCGCGCGTGCTGGCAACCGAACTCATCATGGCTGTCAACCGTGCCGAGGTTCGCAACAACCTCAAGAACAGCCACAACATGGTGCGCCGCAACGAGAAGGCGGAACCGAAACGCGGCCTGTTTCCACAGGCTTTCGCCAAATAGTTTTTCGGCCGGTCGGCTTCGACCGGACCGGGGTAGAGGGCAGCCAGGCTGAACTACCCGATAAGTCGCCTCTGCATTGTCGGAGGCCCGTCATCCGTGATAGGGTGGCATTGAGGCGCGAAGGGTTCGTCCCCGCGCCTTTTTATTTACTTTTCATTTGGAACGACTATGGCTGCCATCGAACTCAACAAGGACAACTTTGAATCCACCATCAACGGCAACGACGTGGTGATCGTCGACTTCTGGGCGCCCTGGTGCGGCCCCTGCCGTGGGTTCGCCCCGATCTACGAAGCAGCGTCCGACAAGCACCCGAACATCGTCTTCGCCAAGGTCAACACCGAGGTCGAACAGGAACTCGCCGGCTACTTCCAGATCCGCTCGATTCCCACCCTGATGGTGTTTCGCGAACAGGTCATTCTCTATTCCGAGGCCGGTTCCCTTCCCGCCCAGGCGCTCGATTCGCTGATCGAACAGGTGATGGGCCTGGACATGGCCCAGGTGCACAAGGACATCGCCGAGCAGCAAGCGCAGCAGGGCCAGAGCCAGGCCTGATCAGGCCCGGTGCAGGCCGGCCAACAGCTGCCGCAGCAGCGGCAGGGTGATCGGGCGCTGCGTCTCCAGGCTGTAGCGGTCGAGCGCTTCCAGCACACCCAGCAGGCTCTGCATGTCGCGCGCGGTGTGAATCAAAAGGTAATCGGCAACCTGGGGATCCAGACGGAACCCCAGGGTTGCCGCATGCTGCGCCAGCGCGGCGCGTTTTTCGCCATCGTCGAGGGCATGCAGCTGGAATACCAGGCCCCAGCCGAGACGGGTCCGCAACTCCGGCACCAGCGGCAGTTCGGCCGGCGGTCGGCGGCCGGCCGCGAGCCACAGCGAACCACCTTGCCGTGCCCTGTTGTAGGCGGCAAAAACCGCCTGCTGCTGCGCCGCGTCCCAGCTGTCGGCATGGTCGGCGATCACCACCTGCGCCTCGCCCCGGCCGCTGGTGTCGACCGTCATCCCGCGCCGACGGCAGGCGTGTGCGCAGGCTTGCAGCAGGTAGGTCTTGCCGCTGCCTGCTTCACCCCATATATAGAGCATGCGCTCCGCCGCCCGGCCATCGAGCATGGCCTGCAGCTGCGCCATCAATTCC
>JBAPWR010000204.1:0-4582 GCA_049283775.1 Thiobacillus sp. | reverse complement strand
CCATCAAGCCCACGTCGTCGATGCGTTTATCCGGCCGCTCGGTCGACCTGCACGGCCAGCCGATCGAGGTCGTCACTCACGGCCGCCACGACCCCTGTGTCGGCATCCGCGCCACCCCGATCGCCGAAGCCCTGATGGCGATCGTGCTGATGGATCACGCGCTGCGTCACCGGGCGCAGTGCGGTGACGTCGTAAGTGAAACCCCGGTGATCCCCCCCCGGACTGCCTAAAGCATCGAGACCGGCAGGGGTCAAGCACCAGCGGTACGGTCAGGCTTCCTGTACCTCGAAATCATGCGTGATCTCAGCGACCTTGCCGAGCATGATGCTCGCTGAACAGTATTTCTCGGCGGAGAGCTTGACTGCCTGCTCGACGCGTTTGGGGTCGAGTCCGTGGCCGCTGACGATGAAGTGGACGTGGATGCGGGTGAAGACCTTGGGGTCGGTGTCGGCACGGGTGGCGTCGATTTCGGCAATGCAGTCGGTGATGGCCTGGCGGCCCTTGCGCAGGATGTGGACGACATCAAAAGCCGAACAGCCACCCAACCCGAGCAGCAGCATTTCCATCGGGCGCACCCCCAGGTTTTTGCCGCCCGAGTCGGGCGGGCCATCCATCACCACCGTATGACCTGATTCGCTCTGGCCGGCGAAGCTGACTCCTTCGATGAGTTTGATGCGTGCTTTCATGTGGGTTTTTCCAATGGCAACTGGGCCCGCAGTTTGTACCACAAAATTCCCAGCCATTCGTGCAGGGCGAAGTAGCTGTCGCGCAGCCCCAGCGCGCTGGGAAGCAGGCTGAGGAAGGAGTCGATCCGGGTGTCGGAGAATTGCGTTCCGGCCGGGATGACCTTCAGGCCCTGATCTTCGAAGAGTGGGGCCGCGCGGCGCAGATGCCAGGCATGGCTGACCAGCACGATCCGCTCGACGCCTGCCTGGCGCAGGCGCGGCACCGACAACCTGGCGTTGTCCCAGGTGGTGAGCGCCCCGTCCTCGACCCATTTCACCGGAACCTTGAACTCCCTGACCAGGATGTCGTGCATGAGCCGGCCTTCGGGCTGTGAGCCGCCGCCGGGCATGCCGCCGGTGACCATCAATGGCAGCCGGCTGAAACGCTGAAGGTAGGCGGCGTAGCGCAGGCGCTCCAGCGTCAGGGAATTGACGGTGTCGCTGCCGTACTCGAGGGCGTCGGTGCGACGGCCCCCACCGAGTACGACGATGGCATCGGCTTCGAGCGGGGTGACAAGTTCGATCGGCCGGGAGATTTCCAGGCTTTTCAGCAACAAGCCGCTGACCCAGGGAGTCGACAAGCCATAGAGCGCGGCGGCCGTGAAAAAAATTAGGGTTCTGGCGAAACGGGGAAACCTGCGCAGCAGAATCAGCCCCGCCAGGATCAGCAGCACCAGCGAAAAGGGCGGCAACAGTGCGTTCGAAAGAATAGAGGTGACGAGCCAGCCAGTCATTCCGGGATTGTATTCCGGGTCATGGTCGGGAAAAGGGTGGCCGGGTAACCGGGAGCCTCTCGGACTGTTTGACTTGCCCAGGATGCGCGGTTAAAATGCGCGGCTTTCCGAGAAACCCCTCTGTGCAGAGGTTGGATATGAAAACCTTTTCCGCTAAATCGCATGAAGTCAAACACGACTGGTTCGTGATTGACGCCGATAATCTGGTCCTGGGACGCTTGGCGTCCGAGATTGCCCGCCGTCTGCGCGGCAAGCACAAGGCCATTTATACGCCCCACGTCGACACGGGTGATTACATTGTCGTGGTCAACGCCGCCAAGATGCGCGTGACCGGCAACAAGGCGCTCGACAAGAAGTATTACAGCCACTCCGGCTATCCTGGCGGCATCTACGAAACCAATTTCGGCAAGATGCAGGAGCGCTTCCCGGGTCGCGCTCTGGAAAAGGCGGTCAAGGGCATGCTGCCCAAGGGCCCGCTCGGCTACGCCATGATCAAGAAAATGAAAGTCTACGCGGGCGCGGACCATCCGCACGAGGCTCAACAGCCCCAGCCCCTCGAAATCAACGCATAAGGTCGCACTATGATCGGTAACTACAACTACGGTACGGGACGTCGCAAATCGTCGGTTGCCCGCGTGTTCCTCAAGGCCGGCAGCGGCAAGATCGTCGTCAACGACAAGCCGGTGGACGAGTATTTCTCGCGCGAAACCGGCCGCATGGTCGTGCGCCAGCCGTTGGTGCTGACCGACAACCTGAACCGCTTCGATATCATGGTCAACGTCGCCGGCGGCGGCGAATCCGGTCAGGCCGGTGCAGTGCGCCACGGCATCACCCGTGCGCTGATCGACCTGGACGCTGACTTGAAGCCCACGCTGAAAGCGGCCGGTCTGGTGACTCGCGATGCACGCGAAGTCGAGCGGAAGAAAGTGGGTTTCCACAAGGCGCGTCGCCGCAAGCAGTTCTCCAAGCGTTGATCGCTGCGCAAACAGCGAAGAAGCCGTCCAGAGTTGGGCGGCTTTTTTGTTGCCGTCATATGCCTGTCTTACAATGACGGCCATTCTTTGCAACGGGGTTCAAGCATGATCAAAGTCGGGATTGTTGGCGGCACGGGGTATACCGGGGTCGAGTTGTTGCGCCTGCTGGCGCGCCATCCGCAAGTGGAATTGAAGGCCATCACCTCGCGCAAGGAAGCCGGCATGCCGGTCGCCGAGATGTTTCCCAACCTGCGTGGACGAGTCAAGCTGGCTTTTTCCACCCCGGAAGAAGCGGGACTGGAAAATTGTGACGTGGTGTTCTTCGCCACCCCCAATGGCGTGGCGATGCAGCAGACCCGCGCATTGCTCGATGCCGGGGTCAAGGTGATCGACCTGGCGGCGGACTTCCGCATCAAGGACATCGCAGTGTGGGAGAAGTGGTACAAGATGGAACACGCCTGCCCTGACCTGGTCGCCGAGGCGGTTTATGGCCTGCCCGAGATCAACCGCGAGGCCATCAAGGGGGCGCGGCTGATCGCCAATCCCGGCTGCTATCCGACTGCCGTCCAACTGGGCTTTCTGCCCTTGCTGGAAGCCGGTGCAGTCGATAGCGGCTTTCTCGTAGCGGATGCCAAGTCGGGCGTGTCCGGAGCCGGGCGCAAGCCGGAAACACACATCCTGTTTGCCGAGGCGGCCGACAATTTCAAGGCTTACGCGGTAGGCGGTCACCGCCACTGGCCGGAAATCAAGCAAGGGCTGGAGAGCTTTGCGGGAAAGCCGGTGGGATTCACCTTCGTGCCTCACCTCACACCCTTGATCCGCGGTATTCATGCCACTTTGTACGCAAAGATAAGCACCGATGTCGATCTGCAGAGCCTGTTCGAGAAACGCTACGCGGGTGAGGCATTTGTCGATGTCCTGCCAGCCGGTGCGCACCCTGAAACCCGTTCGGTTCGCGGCGCCAACGTTTGTCGCATCGCCGTGCATCGGCCGCAGGGCGGCGACACGGTGGTGGTATTGTCGGTGATCGACAACCTGGTCAAGGGCGCCGCAGGCCAGGCTGTGCAGAACATGAATATCCTCTTCGGTCTGCCCGAGGATACGGCGCTGGCCGATATCGGTATGCTGCCCTAGACAATGCGGAACTCCGTGGCAACGGCAGGGTCTTTGCTTGACGCGAAACGGGTGATGCGGATAATCACCCCACACTTTTCTTAAGGAGCTTCTCCATGAATGCAGCAACCGAAATGGAATCCCCGCTGATCTTTACCGATAGCGCGGCCAACAAAGTCAAGAGCCTGATCGATGAGGAAGGCAATCCCGATCTGAAACTGCGGGTTTTCGTTTCGGGCGGCGGTTGCTCCGGCTTTCAGTATGGGTTCACCTTCGACGAAGCCCAGAACGAAGACGACACCGTGATGGTCAAGAATGGCGTCACTCTGCTGGTCGACTCGATGAGCTTCCAGTATCTGGTCGGTGCCGAAATTGACTATTCGGAAGGCCTTGAGGGCGCACAGTTCGTGATCAAGAACCCCAACGCCACGACGACTTGCGGCTGTGGTTCCTCGTTCTCGGCCTGAATTCTGTCTAGACAACAAAAAAGCGGCCTGGTGCCGCTTTTTTGTTGTCCGTCAGACTCTCATTCAGGCAGGGTAGATCGCACCCAGAACGCGTGCACCACGGGCCCCTGTGACTGCCGGAATGCTCGAAGTTTGCTGATGAATGGCCTGCCTGGCCAGCCAGGCAAATGCCAGTGCTTCCATCCAGTCAGGATCGATTCCAACGGCTTCAGTCGAGGCGACGCTGACGGGAGCGAGCAGGGTGCCGATGCGCTGCATCAAATGGCGATTGTGAACGCCGCCACCGCAGACAAATACTTGGTGGACACCGGGGCACTCCGTGCGGATTGATTCGCAAAGGGATCTCGCTGTCAGTTCCATGAGAGTGCGCTGGACATCGGCAACCTCGAGCGTGGCCAGGTTCAATTCGAGCATCGCCTGTTCTATCCAGGCAAGATTGAATTGCTCGCGTCCGGCGCTCTTGGGCGGGTTCTGCTGGAAGTAGGGATGTGACGATAGCCTTTCGAGCAGGCGCTCGTTTACTTTCCCCCTGCTTGCCCATGCACCGTTTTCATCGTAGCGTTTACCCA
>JBAPWR010000203.1:0-4621 GCA_049283775.1 Thiobacillus sp. | reverse complement strand
CGCTGGAAAAACGCAGCGAACTGGTCACGCGCGCGGGCGTTGAACAGGATCGACTTGGCCCAGCCGCCGCCGGCGCCGAGCACGTCGCCGTAGCTGAAGCCGCCGCACGCCGCCATTCCGGCGAAATCGGCCAGGCTCACCCGGCCGGAGAGGATGTCGCTCATGTGCACATCGACCGCAGCGAAGCCTGCGGCATCGAACGCCGCAGCCATCTCGACCTGGCCGTTGACCCCCTGTTCGCGCAGCACCGCCACGCGTGGTCGCTTGCCGCCGGCGATATAAGGCGCCGCGATGTCCTTGGCGGGATCGAAGCTCAGCTCGTAATGCAGCCCCGGATCGGCGGCGTCGGCATGGCGGGCGAATTCCTCTCCGGCACACGCCGGGTTGTCGCGCAGTCTCGCCATCTCGTAACTGGTGCGCGCCCACGCCGACTGCAGGTCGGTACGCGCCTCGTCGAAGACCTGCCGGCCCTCGCGCACCACCCGCAGACGATCGAGGTCGTTGGTCTGGCCGATGATGAAAAACTCACCGCGCAGCCCGGCATCGAAGAAGGCCTGCATCACCGCCTGGGTATCGGACTGGCGGACCTGCAGCACCGCGCCGGCCTCCTCGCTGAACAGCACATTGAAAATGCGCCGCGAATAGCCGGCCTCGTTCAGGCCCTCCGGCTCCGTTCCGCCCTCGTCCTCGACTTCGTGACGGATGCGGTCGAGACACAACTCGTCGACATCGAGGTCGACGCCGCAATGACCGGCAAACGCCATCTCGCAGACCGTGGCGAACATTCCGCCGTCGGAACGGTCGTGGTAGGCCAGCAGCTTGCCGGCAGCGGCGAGCGCCTGCACGGTATCGAAGAACGCGGAAAGCGCCTTGGGTGACGGCGCATCGGGACAGCGGTCGCCGACCTGCTTGTAGGCCTGGGCAAAGCTCGATGCGCCGAGGCGGTCGCGGCCGAGCCCGAGGTCGATGAGGATGAGATCGGTCGCGCCCGCATCGCTGCGCAGTTGCGGAGTCAGATGCGCGCTGGCGTCGGGGGTGGTGGCGAAGGCGGAAATGACCAGCGAGATCGGCGAGGTCACGGCCTTCTGCTCGCCATTCTCCGACCACACCGTCTTCATGCTCATCGAGTCCTTGCCGACCGGGATGCTGATGCCGAGCGCCTGGCAATACCGGGATACCGCAGCGACGGTATCGAATAGCGCGGCGTCCTCGCCGGGGTCACCGGCCGGCGCCATCCAGTTGGCAGAGAGCTTGATCTTCGACAGCCCCTCGACCCGTGCTGCGGCAAGGTTGGTGATCGCCTCGACGATCGCCATGCGGCCGGAGGCGGGCGCGTCGATCAGGGCCAGCGGCGCCTTTTCGCCGACCGAGAACACCTCGCCCTGCAGCGTCTGGTAGCCCGCCAGGGTGATCGCGCAATCGGCCACCGGCACCTGCCACGGCCCCACGCACTGGTCGCGTGCGGTAAAGCCGCCGACGCTGCGGTCGCCGATTGAAATCAGGAACATCTTCGACGCCACACCGGGCATCGCCAGCACCCGATAGGCGGCGTCCCTGAGTTCGATGCCTTGGAGGTCGATCGGTGCCGGCAAGGCCGGCTGGTGAACCACGTCGCGCGTCATGCGCGGCGGCTTGCCGAGTATCACCTCGAGCTCGACGTCCACCGGACGGTTGTCGAAATGGCTGTCGGTCACCAGCAGATGATTGTCCTCGGTCGCCTCGCCCAGCACCGCGAACGGGCAACGCTCGCGCTCGCAGATGGCGCGGAACTCGTCGAGTCGCTGCGGCGGAATCGCCAGCACGTAGCGCTCCTGCGCCTCGTTGCACCAGATTTCGCGCGGTGACATGCCGGATTCTTCCGACGGCGCGGCGCGCAGTTCGAAGCGCCCGCCGCGGCCACCGCCGTGCACCAGCTCGGGCAGGGCATTCGACAGGCCGCCGGCGCCGACGTCGTGGATCGACAGGATCGGGTTTGCTTCACCGAGTTGCCAGCAGCGGTCGATGACTTCCTGTGCGCGCCTTTCCATCTCCGGATTGCCGCGCTGCACCGAATCGAAGTCGAGGTCGGCGGCATTGGCGCCGGTCGCCATCGACGACGCTGCGCCGCCACCCAGGCCGATCAGCATGCCCGGCCCGCCGAGCTGGATCAGCAGCGTGCCGGTCGGCAGCATTTTCTTTTCCACGTGGTCGGCGCGGATGCTGCCGACGCCACCCGCCAGCATGATCGGCTTGTGATAGCCGCGGCGCTGGCCGGCGACGGTTTCCTCGAAGCTACGGAAGTAGCCGGCCAGATTGGGACGGCCGAATTCGTTGTTGAATGCCGCCGCGCCGATCGGACCCTCGAGCATGATCGCCAGCGGCGAGACGATGCGCCCCGGCCTGCCGTAGACACCGGCTTCCCAGGGCTGCTCGCAGCCGGGAATGTTGAGGTTGGATACCGAAAAGCCGCACAGGCCGGCCTTGGGTTTGGAGCCGATTCCGGTCGCGCCCTCGTCGCGGATCTCGCCGCCGGAGCCGGTGGCCGCGCCGGGAAACGGAGAGATCGCGGTCGGATGGTTGTGCGTCTCCACCTTCATCAGCACATGGGTGAGCTCGCTGCTGTAGCCGTAGCTGCCGTCGGCGCGCGGGTAGAAGCGCTCGACCTGCGCCCCCTCGATCACCGAGGAGTTGTCCGAGTAGGCCACCACCGTGCCTTCGGGATGGGCGGCGTGGGTATCGCGGATCATGCCGAACAGCGACTTGTCGCGTGCGCTGCCGTCGATCACCCACGAGGCGTTGAAGATCTTGTGGCGGCAGTGCTCGGAGTTGGCCTGGGCGAACATCATCAGTTCGACATCGGTCGGATTGCGCCCGATGCGGGTGAAGTTCTCGACCAGGTAATCCAGTTCGTCGTCGGACAGCGCCAGACCCAGTTCGCGATTGGCGGATTCCAGCGCGGCACGTCCGCCCGCCAGGACGTCGACCGTGCTCAGGGGGCGCGGCGCAACGTGCTGGAACAAAACCCGGGCATCGTCGAGCGAGGCCACCACGACCTCGGTCATGCGGTCATGCAGCAAGGGCAGCAGCTTCTCCAGCATTGCCTGCGCCAGGACTGCCCCCTGCGCATCGCGCACCCGCAGCGCCACGCCGCGTTCGATACGGCGCAACTGGGTCAGGCCGCTGTTCCTGAGGATGTCGGTCGCTTTCGACGACCAGGGCGAGATCGTCCCCGGGCGCGGGATCACCAGCAACAGCGGCTCATCCGCCCGCGGCGCCTCGGCAGGCGTGCCGTAATCCAGCGTCAGCGCCAGCTGCGTTTCGGCTGCCGCATCCAGCGCGGCGTCGAGTTCGAGGAAATGCCAGTAACGCGCCGCAAATTCGCCCAGCGGGACGCCGAGCCGGGTAGCCTCCTGGCGGATTTTTTCGACGCGGAAGGGCGACAGCGCGACGCTGCCGGGCAGGGAGACGAAAGAGGACATGGGCGGCTTTGCGATGCGGGCAAAGACGCCATTTTAGCCGATAGGCGGGTTTGCCCGCGGCCCTTCAGGAGGTCTTGCCTGCCTGTTTTTGCCAGGCCTCGAGACACTCGAGACCGCAAAAATAGTGCACATAATCCTGCACGTCGGCAGTCAGCGCAGCATCGGCCGGCACTTCCTTCAGACATACCTCGCAGGTGACCATTTTGCAGCTGTCGTCGCTGGCGCAATCGACCACCCTGCCACCACCGGGATTAAGATGTTCGTCGTGCATTTCCACCTCCTAAAAAATCAAAGATGACGAACTTCATCCTAGACCAAGCCCACCCCGTCCGGGTCCGCCGCCCATGCTGACCGATCCGCGTTCCCTCGTCGCGCCGCCCTTGTTCATGGCCGCCGACATCCGCACGATCGAGCGCCAATGGGCCGAGGCGCATCCCGATGCGTCGCTGATGGAAAGGGCAGGCGCCTGCGCCGCCGAACTCGCCCTGATGCTGGCCAGCGAGACCGGCGAACCGATCCTGGTGCTCGCCGGCCCCGGCAACAACGGCGGCGATGCGCTGGTCGCCGCCCGCCTGCTCGCGGCGCAGGGCATCCCCCTGATGGTCGTGAGCCGTGCCGATCCCGTGCGCTTGCCTGCGGATGCCGCACATGCCTGGGAGGCCTGGCGCCAGGCCGGCGGCAGGGTGCACGCTGACATTCCTGCGGGCCAGCGCTTCGGCCTGGTCATCGACGGTCTGTTCGGCGTCGGCCTGGTGCGCGATGTCGGCGGCGATGAAGCGCGCTGGCTCGAGCTTGCCAATGCGCTGCCCTGCCCGCGGCTGGCGCTCGACATCCCCAGCGGACTCGACAGCGACAGCGGACGCATTCGTGGCATCGCCCTGCGCGCCGACCACACCCTGACCTACCTCGCCGTCAAGCCGGGGCTGTTCACCGCCGACGGGCCGGACTGCTGCGGCCAGCTGTATCTCGACAGCCTCGGCGTCGACTGCGCTGCCCTGGCTACCCCGTCAGGTTTCGCGCTGACGCGACTGGAAAGCCGCCACACCCTGCCGCCGCGCCGCAACAACAGCCACAAGGGTGAGTTCGGCCATGTCGGCATCATCGGCGGCGCCCCCGGCATGGTCGGCGCCGCCCTGATCGCCGGGCGCGCCGCACTGCAGCAG
>JBAPWR010000202.1:0-3977 GCA_049283775.1 Thiobacillus sp. | reverse complement strand
CGTCAACCGTGAGCGCTGCGCCTTCTTCATCCACCAGAGCGTTGCGCTCGCCACCCTGCTGAATACCCGGATCGGCTATAACCAGGCTGCAGAAGTCGCCAAGGAATCGGAGAAATCAGGGCGCCCGGTACGCGACATCGTCGCCGAACGCGGCTTGATGGATGCCGCAGACTTCGACGCGTTGGTGCTGCAGGCCGCGCACGGCATCGGCAGCGGCGGGGGCGCAGGCTAGCGCCTGATCACCCTAGTTCAGCGCGCTGGCCAGCAGGCGGCGGTATTTGCTGACCAGCTCGCCGCCGCCCAGCAGATTGAATACATCGAGCAGGGTCCTGCGGCCGATGTCGTCCTGAAAGCCGCGGTCGCGGCGAACGATTTCCAGCAGTTGCTCCATCGCCGGCTCGTAGTTGCTTGCGGCCACCCACAGCTTCGCCAGCTGCAGCCGCGCTTCGAGGTCGTTCTCGTCGGCAGCGATGCGCACCTGCAACCCGGCCTCGTCGGCCCCGGCGGCGCCGAGGAACTGCAGTCGTGCCTTCAGTTGCGCCACCCGCGGATCGGCGTCGCCGGGCACGCTGGCGAGCAGGCGCGAGGCTTCGTCGGCTTCGTTGAGGTCGAGCATGATCTCGGCTGCGTCGAGGCGCACACCGAGATGCCCGGGATCGAGGCGGGAAGCGTCGGCCAGCAGCTGCAGCGCGGCGGACAGGTCACCCGTCATGCGTTTTTCTGCCGCCTGGGCACGGACTTCTTCCGCCGGACTGGGGATCAGGCGATCGAGAAAGGCACGCACCTCGGCTTCCGGGATCGCCCCGGAAAACTCGTCGACCGGCTCCCCGTCGATGAAGGCCTTGACGCTGGGAATGCCGCGCACGCCGTAGCGCGCAGCCAGCTCCTGGTTGTCGTCGGAGTTGACCTTGGCGAGCAGGAACTTGCCGCCGTACTCGGCTGCGAGCTTTTCAAGGATCGGCTTCAGCGATTTGCACGGGCCGCACCACGGCGCCCAGAAATCGACCACCACCGGGCGGCGGGTCGACTCCTCGATGACGTTTTTCTGGAATTCGGCGAGGCCGACGTCAAGCGCGTGTTCGGACATGTTTTCTCCGTTCAGATCAGTTTCGCCAATTCGGCCGCCTTGCCGACGTAGTTGGCCGGCGTCATCGCCTTCAGCCGGGCTTTCTCGTCGCCCGGTATGGCCAAGTTGTCGATGAAGGCGTGCAGGGTCTCGCGGTTGATGCCGCCCTTGCCGCGCGTCAGGTCCTTCAGTTGCTCGTAGGGATTGGCCACGCCGTAGCGGCGCATCACCGTCTGGATCGGTTCCGCCAGCACTTCCCAGTTGGCGTCGAGATCGGCAGCGAGGGCAGTCGGATTGGCCTCCAGCTTGCCCAGCCCGCGCAGGCAGGATTCGTAGGCCAGCAGGCTGTAGCCGAAGCCGACGCCCATGTTGCGCAGCACGGTCGAATCGGTGAGGTCGCGCTGCCAGCGCGAGACCGGAAGCTTTTCTGCGAGATGGCGCAGCACCGCATTGGCCAGCCCCAGATTGCCTTCGCTGTTCTCGAAATCGATCGGGTTGACCTTGTGCGGCATGGTCGACGAGCCCACCTCGCCGGCCTTGACCTTCTGCTTGAAGTAGCCGAGCGAAATGTAGCCCCAGGCGTCCCGATTGAAGTCGATGAGGATGGTGTTGGTACGCGCGATGGCGTCGTAGAGTTCGGCCATCGCATCGTGCGGCTCGATCTGGATGGTGTAGGGGTTGAAGGTCAGGCCCAGGTGGCCGACGAAGGCCCGAGCGAAGTCTTCCCAGTCGAGCTCTGGATAGGCGGCCAGATGGGCATTGTAGTTGCCGACCGCGCCGTTGATCTTGCCCATAAGTTCGACCGCGCCGATGGCATCCCAGGCGCGTCGCAGGCGGTAGACGACGTTGGCGAGCTCCTTGCCGACCGTGGTGGGCGAGGCCGGCTGGCCGTGGGTGCGTGACAGCATCGGCAAGTCGGCCAGATCCTGCGCCAGGTCGGTCAGGCGCGCGATGAGCTTTTCCAGTGCCGGCAGCAGCACGGCATCGCGCGCGCCCTTCAGCATCAGTGCGTGCGACACGTTGTTGATGTCTTCCGAAGTACAGGCGAAATGGATGAACTCGGACACCGCCGCAATTTCGGCGCTGGCGCTCGTCTTTTCCTTGAGGAAATACTCGACCGCTTTCACATCGTGGTTGGTGGTCGCTTCGATCGCCTTGACGCGCTCGGCATCGGCCACCGAGAAGTGGTCGGCGATGCCATCGAGCAGCGCGATCGCCGCGGCGGAAAACGCCGGCACCTCGGCGATCGCCGGTTCGGCAGCCAGCGCCTTAAGCCATTCGATCTCGACGATGACGCGGTACTTGATCAGCGCATACTCGCTGAAGAAGTCGCGCAGGCTGGCGGTCTTGTTGCCGTAACGGCCGTCGAGCGGCGACAGGGCGGTGAGTGCATTGAGTTCCATGGTGTTGTCCGTTTTATGTGTTGTGTCTTTTTCACCGCTCCGACGCCAGCGTCAGCGCATGTTTCAGCCCCGATCGGCAATCGACCAGGACTGTCTTGAGTCAGGCTCTTCGCTTCCTTTGCGTCCTTGGCGGCAATAAATGGATTTTAAACTGCCCGCCGGTCGCGCAGCGCCTGCGCCAGCGTGCCGCTGTCGACATATTCCAGCTCGCCGCCCACCGGCACCCCGCGCGCCAGGCGGCTGACCTTGAGGCCGCGCGCCTTGAGCAGTTCGCCGATGGTATGGGCGGTGGCCTCGCCTTCCGGGGTGAAATTGGTCGCCAGCACCACCTCCTCGACCACGCCGTCGAGCGCCCGGCTGATCAGGCGGTCGAGATGGATCTCGCGCGGCCCGATGCCGTCGAGCGGCGACAGACGGCCCATCAGCACGAAATACAGGCCGTCGTAGCCGTGGGTCGCTTCCATCATGTTGAGGTCGGTGGGCATCTCCACCACCGCCAGCTGGCGCCGGTCGCGCTGCGGGCTGGCGCAGATATCGCAGGTTTCCGTCTCGCTGAAGTTGTTGCACAGGCGGCAGTGGTGCAGGCGCGTCAGGGCGTGATCGAGCGCCAGACTGAGCTGCTCGGCACCACGCCGGTCGCGCTGCAGCAGGTGATACGCCATCCGCGCGGCCGACTTCGGGCCGACGCCGGGCAGCACGCGCAGCGCCGCGATCAGGGCTTCGAGCGAACCGGGGACGGTCAAGGCTTGTCCTGGGACCAGCGACAGTCTGTCGCGCGTCGTTCGGCCGGAATCAGAACGGCATCTTCATGCCGGGCGGGATCGGCAGGCCGGCTGTCACGCTGCCCATCTTTTCCTGCACCGTCGACTCGACCTTGCGCACCGCGTCGTTGACCGCCGCCGCCATCAGGTCCTCGAGCATTTCCTTGTCGTCGGACATCAGGCCGGGATCGATCTCGACCCGGCGCACATCGTACTTGCAGGTCATGGTGACCTTGACCATGCCCGCGCCGCTCTGGCCTTCCACTTCCATGTCGGCGAGCTTCTCCTGCATCTTCGCCATATTGTCCTGGACCTGCTGAACCTGTTTCATCAGGTTGCCGATGCCGCCTTTCATCATGGGGTTTCTCCTGTCGATAGGGGTTGGATGGTGGACTCGATCACGGTCGCGTCGAAATTTTCCACCAGTTCGCGTACAAAGGGATCCGACTCGATCGCCGCCACCGCCTCGGCCTGGCGCGCCTCGCGAACGCGGGTGCGCACCTGCTGCGGGGTCTGCTCGGCGGCGGCACCGACCTCGAAGCTGACTTGCAGTTCGGCGCCGTGGCGCTCGCGCAGCGCACCGATGAGCTTGTCCTGGTAGGCGCGGTCGAGCAGGTGCTTGTGCGCCTCGCCCACCCGCAGCACCACCTGATTGCCGACATGCGAAACCAGCTCGCAATGGTCGGCGAGCATTTTCGCCATGCCGCCGAGCCGCAGCGCGGCGACGATTTCGAGCCAGTCCCAGGC
>JBAPWR010000201.1:0-1794 GCA_049283775.1 Thiobacillus sp. | reverse complement strand
GCCCCAAGGGTCAGGTCTGTTCAGCCGAGTTTCTTCCCAGTGTCGAGCAGGTGGTGGAAGGGGAACTGCACGATTTCATCTACGTCGCCGGGCTGCACGAGAAGCGCGAATTGATCAGCGCCTTCGTGGTGGAGCACGGCTGCGTCCATATGGACATTCCTGCCTGGCTGACCGGCGACCTTGCACAGCAGAGGCTGGCCTTGAGCGGCCATCTCGACGATGCCTACGCCGAGATTGCCGAGATGCAGGCGGAACTCAGGGAGTTGCGCGCCGATACCGGCATCGCCGAGGACAAGGCCAATATCGATACTCTGCACTGGTACCTGCAGCATGCCGCCGGCACGCTGGGTGCGGAAGGCTATTGCCACATCACCGGCTGGACCACGGCGAAGGAGGTGCGCAAGCTGCAGCAGGCCCTGGAAGCGGCGGGCATCCGTGCCGTGATGCGTTTTCCGTCGCCGCCCGCCGATGCGCAGGCGCCGGTGGCCAGTGTCGAGGGCTGGTGGGCGCAGCCTTTCCAGTCCTTCACCGCGATGTGGGGCACGCCGGGCCGGCGCGAGGTGGACCCGACCGGGCTGCTGGCACTGGTGGTGCCGCTGCTGTTCGGCTACATGTTTCCGGACGTCGGCCATGGCCTGGTCCTGGTCCTGTTCGCCGCCATCAACTATCGCCGCTGGCCGCGCATCCGCTTCCTCATTCCCTGCGGGGTGGCCGCCATGCTGTTCGGCCTGCTGTTCGGCGAGGTGTTCGGCTTTCACCTGCTGACGCCCGTCTGGCAGCATCCGCTGGATGATCCTATTCCGGTGCTGGTTGTGCCGCTGCTGTTCGGTATCGGACTGATGCTGCTGGGCATGGTGTTCGCCGGGATCGAGGCGCGCTGGCGCGGCGAATTGCGTCGCTGGCTGATGGCGGATTTCGCCGTGCTGTTGATCTATGTCACGGCTCTGGTTGGGCTAGTGTGGCCGCAGGCTTTCTGGCTTACCGGCCTCGCAGCCGTCCACTTTCTATCCGGCAGCGCGCTGCTCGCCGCGGGCGGCGCCAGGCTCGAGGCTTTGCCGATGGCCGTCGGCGACCTGCTGATGAGCGCATTCGAGCTGGTCATGAACACCCTTTCATTCCTCAGGGTGGGGGCCTTCGCTCTGGCTCACGCCGCTCTGTCGAGCGCGGTGATGACCCTGGCGGATGCGGCCGAATCGCTCTGGCTGATCGGGCTCATCATCCTGGTCGGCAATATCTTCGGGGTGGTGCTGGAAGGCCTGCTGGTGTTCGTGCAGACCACGCGGCTGGTGCTGTTTGAGTTCTTCATCCGCTTTTTGCGGGCGGAAGGGCGACTGTTCCGGCCGGTTGGCGGTCCGACAACCAACAGCCCCGCCGCCAGGAAAAAGCCTATTTAGCCGGATTGCGCTGCTGAACGCTTGATGCTCTTGGGTCGCGCGTCATGCCGTTGCAGCATCGTCGCGTGGTCCGACCCAGAAATGGGGGTTGTATGCCACCTCCCAGAGATGCCCGTCAGGATCGGAGAAATAGCCGGAATAGCCTCCCCAGAAGACCTTCTGCCCCGGCTTGACGAGCCTGGCCCCGGCGGTGACCGCCTGATCCAGTACGGCATCCACTTCGGCTTCCGAAGCGACGTTGTGCGAAAGCGTGAAGCCACTGAAACCGGAGCCTTCAGGGGAAATGCCGGCATCTTCGGCCAGGGCCTCGCGCGGATACAACCCCAGCCAGGTTCCATCGAGGGTGAAGAAAGCGACTTCCGGCGGAGACTCCATGCGTGGAAGGCCGAGGCCCAGTTCG
>JBAPWR010000200.1:0-2821 GCA_049283775.1 Thiobacillus sp. | reverse complement strand
CTTCTTGAACAGGCTGCAGCTGCCTGATGCCGGCTCGGCAATTCCTCGTTGCGCGCCGCGCTCGAGCGAATAAAAACCAATAGAATGCCGGACATGAAATTCCTGCCTGCCTTGTTGCTGATACTGCCCCTGACGGTCTACGCTGACTGGGATCAATTCGATGTCGAATTCGAAGCCGACAAACCCTGGGTGGAACTCGCCGCGCAGCTGCCGCCTTATCCTCAGACCGAGAATCTGATCGAATTCAATGTCTCTTCCGCCACGCGCAACCGTCACTATGTCGATGTCGCCTCGATCAGCGTCGGCACGGACAAGGTCGTTCGCTACACCGTGGTGATCGAGTCAGCCGGTGGCGCCAGGAACGTCTCGTTCGAGGGCATGCGCTGTGCCACCGGCGAGCGCCGTCTGTATGCCTATGGTCGTCCCGACGGCAGCTGGTCGAAAGCCCGCAGCGCTGGCTGGCAGGACATCAAGTTCCGCTCGCTGTTGTCCTATCACAAGGCGCTTTACGAGGATCATTTCTGCCCGGACGGCATCAACGTCCGTGATCCCGCCGCGGCGGTGCGCAATCTGAAGCGGGGGGCACGCTGATGCATTCGGTGGTCAAGCACGCCCGGCGCATCGTCGTCAAGGTCGGCTCCAGCCTGGTTACAGCCGATGGCCGCGGCCTAGACCAGACGGCGCTGTCGCGCTGGGCCGAGCAGATCGCCGACCTGACCGCGCAGGGCAAGGAGGTGGTGCTGGTGTCGAGCGGCGCCATTGCCGAAGGCATCGCCCGGCTCGGCTGGAACAAGCGACCCAAGGCGATCAACGAACTGCAGGCCGCCGCGGCAGTGGGGCAGATGGGGCTGGTGCAGGCCTACGAATCGATATTTCGCACCCATGGGCTGCACGCTGCCCAGGTGCTGCTCACCCACGAGGATCTGGCCGACCGCACCCGCTACCTGAATGCGCGCACCACCCTGCGCACGCTGCTCGAGCTGCGCGTGGTGCCAATCATCAACGAGAACGACACGGTCGCTACCGACGAGATCCGCCTCGGTGACAACGACACCCTGGGGGCGTTGGTGACCAACCTGATCGAGGCCGACTGCCTGATCATCCTCACCGACCAGCCCGGCCTGTATACCGCCGACCCGCGCCGCGATCCGACGGCGACGCTGGTGGCCGATGCGCATGCCGGTGACCCCGAACTCGAGCGCATGGCCGGCGGGGCAGGCAGCAGCGTCGGCACCGGCGGCATGCTGACCAAGATCCTCGCTGCCAAGCGCGCGGCACGCAGCGGCGCCCACACGGTGATCTGCAGCGGTCGCGAGGCACGGGTGCTGCTGCGACTGGCCGCTGGCGAATCCATCGGCAGCCAGCTGGTGGCCCGCCAGGCGCCGCTGGCCGCGCGGCGGCAGTGGTTGGCCGATCATCTGCAGCTGCGCGGCAGCGTGGTGCTGGATGGCGGCGCCGTGCGTGCCCTGCAGGAAAGCGGAAAGAGCCTGTTGCCGGTCGGGGTCAAGGGCATACTCGGCGAGTTCGAACGCGGCGAAGTGGTGGCGATAGTCGATGCGGAGGGCTGCGAGATCGCCCGTGGTCTGGTGAACTACAGCTCCCATGAGGCACGCCGCATCGCCGGCAAGCCGAGCGCTGCAATCGAGGCAGAGCTGGGCTACATGGACGAGCCCGAACTGATTCACCGCGACAATCTGGTACTGCTGGCCTGATGCTCACGCTGGATATGTTGCGCCATGGTGAGCCCGTCGGTGGACGGCGTTATCGCGGGCAGATCGACGATCCACTGTCCGACCGCGGCTGGGCGCAGATGCGTGCGGCGCTGGGCGAGAGTACGCCATGGACGCGGATAGTCTCGTCGCCACTGGCGCGCTGTCGTGCTTTCGCCGAAGAACTGTCGCGCCAGCGTGACTTGCCGCTGCGTCTGGACGGCCGGCTGCGGGAGGTCGGCTTTGGCGTATGGGAGGGCAGGAGCGCCGCCGAGATCGAGGCGGAGACACCCGGTGCCCTGGCGCGCTTCAAATCCGATCCCGTTCATGCGCGGCCGCACGGCGCCGAAGCGCTGGATTCGTTCTACCTGCGGGTGGCGGAAGCGCTCGAGGCCATCCCGAGCGTGCGCGCCGACGAGCATGTGCTGCTGGTTGGCCATGCCGGGGTGATCCGCATGGCGCTGGCCTGGGCATTGGCCATCCCCCAGGCCAATGCTTATCGGATCGAGGTGGCGAGCGCGAAGTTCACCCGTCTGCGCTTCGACGCAGGACGCGCCACCCTGGTTTTTCATGGCGGCGCCTTGCCGGAACAGTGATTTCGCGTATCGCTATCTGGTTTTGCCTGCTGCTTGGCATGCCGGTGCAGGCTGGCCTGCGGGTCGTCGATGATGCCGGGCACGCGCTGGTTTTCGAGCGGGCGCCGCAGCGCATCATTTCACTCTCTCCCCATCTGACCGAATTGCTGTTCGCCGTTGGCGCAGGCCCACAACTGGTCGGTGTCGACAGCGCCAGCGACTATCCGCCCGCAGCGCGAAAAATTCCGCGCATCGGTGATTTCAGCCGGGTCAACCTGGAACGGGTGCTGGCGGCCAAACCGGATCTGGTGGTGGCCTGGTCGGGAGGCAATCGGGCTGTCGACATCCACCAGTTGGAGCGTCTGGGGTTGCCGGTGCTGTCGACCGATGCTCGACGACTGGAGGATGTCGCCCGCCTGCTGCGGCTACTGGGCCAGGCCACAGGACATACTGAGGATGGCGAGGCGGCGGCGGAACGGTTTTCGCTCCGGCTGCGTGCAATGAGGCTCGGTCAGCCGAGACGTGACACGCCTCTGG
>JBAPWR010000199.1:0-1834 GCA_049283775.1 Thiobacillus sp. | reverse complement strand
GGATCGCGCCCTTGATCTTGTCCTGTTCGATGGCCATCAGATCGACGTCGACATCGACCAGCGCCTGTGCCAGTTCGGCACGATGGGCGGCGGTCTCCTCGCGATGCAGCCAGGCATGTGCCAGCTTCTCGACCCCCTCGAAGCAGAGGAAGGCACCGCCCAGCATCAGCAGCGGCATGATCGCCCAGGGTGCCAGCGCGCTGATGGCAAGCGCTGCGGGCACCAGGATCAGCTTGTTGCGAAACGAGCCCTTGGCCACCGCCCACACTATCGGCAGCTCGCGCTCGGCCCTGACTCCGGCGACCTGCTGCGCATTCAGGGCCAGGTCGTCGCCGAGAACGCCGGAGGTCTTCTTCGCCGCGACCTTGGTCATCACCGAGACGTCGTCCAGCACGCTGGCGATGTCGTCGAGCAGGGCGAGCAGGCTGGCGCCGGCCATGGTGGTGCCTCAGTCGCCGAGCTGGATGTGTCCAGCCTTTTCCGCCGCAGCGAAGTCGAGCATGCGCTGGATCGAGACCGCCGCCCGGGCGCGGATGGACTCCTCGATATGGATCTCGTTGCCGCCCTGTTCGAGGACGGCGGCCAGCTTGCGCAGGCCGTTCATCGCCATCCACGGGCAGTGTGCGCAGGAAGTGCAGGTCGCGCCTTCGCCGGCGGTCGGTGCTTCCAGCAGGATCTTGCCAGGGGCGACCTCATGCATCTTGTGGAAGATGCCGTTGTCGGTGGCGACGATGAATTCCGGATTCGGCAGGGTACGCACCGCCTCGATCAGCTGCGTGGTCGAACCGACGACGTCCGCCAGTGCGATCACCGCCTCGGGCGACTCCGGATGCACCAGCACCGCCGCGTCGGGGTGCTCGGCGCGCAGCTTCTTCAGCGCCTCGGCCTTGAACGCCTCGTGCACCACGCAGGAACCCTGCCACAAAATCATGTCGGCGCCGGTGACGCGCCGCACGTAATCGCCGAGATGGCGATCCGGCGCCCACAACAGCTTGTGGCCTTGCTGGTGCAGGTATTTGACGATCCTGGCGGCGATGCCGGAAGTCACCACCCAGTCGGCGCGTGCTTTCACCGCCGCGCTGGTGTTGGCATAGACGACCGAAAGGCGGTCGGGATGGGCGTCGCAGAAGGCAGCGAACTGGTCCGCCGGACAGGCCAGGTCGAGCGAGCAATCGGCGCCGAGGTCGGGCATGATGACGCGCTTTTCCGGGTTGAGGATCTTCGCCGTCTCGCCCATGAACTTGACCCCGGCGACGATCAGCGTCCTGGCCGGATGGGCATGGCCGAAGCGCGCCATCTCGAGCGAATCGGAAACGCAGCCGCCGGTTTCCTCGGCGAGGTCCTGCAGGTCGGCCGAGGTGTAGTAGTGTGCCACCAGCACCGCGTCCTGCTCTTTCATCAGGGATTTGATGCGGGACTTGAGGGCGTCGCGCTCGCCCGCTTCCAGCACTTCCTCGACCATCGGAGGGGCCTGGATGACGGGCTTGAGCGGAATGGGGAAATCGAGACTCATCGGCGGGCTATCCGGGACAGGGTGAAAAAGGAAGAAGTATAGCCAGACGTATCGCTGCGTGTCGTCGCTCCGACGTCGCGTAGGTCCGGAAGCCGGGTGCGGCTGATTCGCGGTTCCTGTGATAATGGCGCGCGGATTCACCGGGGCCATCGTCCCGCCGCAGCAGGCGATGGGAGTTGTCAGGAATCGAGCATGAACGGGGGACGCGGTAATGGTGACGGCCTGGACCGATGTGTATTATGCAAGTGAATGGGCAATTCGCCTGGCGATGCTGTTCTACGTGCCTTATCGCCGCGATGCGGCAGCCGCCCGGGGCTGGCT
>JBAPWR010000198.1:0-6906 GCA_049283775.1 Thiobacillus sp. | reverse complement strand
TAGCAGAGTGGAACCACCCCTTCCCATCCCGAACAGGACGGTGAAACGCTCCCGCGCCAATGATAGTAGGCACCTCTCCTGTGAAAGTAGGTCATCGTCAGACTCCTTATACCGTGCCCAACCAGGCACACCCCAACCCCCTCCACAAAGAGGGGGTTTTTTATTGCCCATCCCAACTCGGCAAAACATCAACAGACCTGTGGGTACAATGTCGTACTGATGACACGCGTTGCTTCCGTTCTCCTGCCAATCTTGCGTCAAATGTCGGATGGCCGTTTCCATTCCGGCCAGGACCTCGCGGATCGATACGGATTGTCGCGTGCCAGCGTATGCAACGCCCTCGCCATGGCGCAGGAAATGGGTATTCGCGTGCATGCAGTACAGGGACGCGGTTATCGCCTTGCGGATGCTGTCGAATGGCTCGACGCGGATGTGGTGGCGGGGATGCTGGGTGCGCTGACGCATCGTTATCGCCTGCAAGTGGTCGATGTCGTCGACTCGACCAATGTCGCTCTGATGCGCGATGCCATGGCCGGTGCGCCGAGCGGCAGCGTGCTGTGCGCGGAACACCAGCTGCAGGGCAGGGGCCGGCGAGGTCGGGCATGGCGTTCGGTCTTGGGAGGCAGTCTGACGTTTTCGGTGATGTGGCGCTTCGAGCGCGGGATACAGGAGATCAGCGGCCTGAGCCTGGCGGTCGGACTGGCGGTGGCGCGTGCGGTCAACCGCTTCAGCGCCCATCAGGTGCGCCTCAAATGGCCGAATGATCTTTTGCTGGATTACCGCAAGCTGGCCGGCATTCTGGTCGAGGTTCAGGGCGATCTGCATGGCTCTTCGTTCGCGGTTGTGGGGGTTGGGTTGAACGTGAACCTGGCTCCGCCGTATCGGGACGAGATCGATCAGGCGGTGGTGGATCTTGCTGAAATGGGCGTAAAGACAGGACGCAACCAGTTGCTCGCAGCGTGTCTGGAGGAGTTGGATCAGGTTGTCGGTGTGTTGCGGGAAAAGGGATTTGCCGCCTTGCGGGAAGACTGGATGCGGCTCGATGCCTATGCCAATCGTCGGGTCAGGCTGAGCATGCCTGACGGACAATCGTTGACAGGACACGCTCAGGGAATCGACGAAACCGGCGGTTTCGTTCTCCGCGACGAACACGGCAACCGGCGCGTTTACAGCGGCGGCGAAATCCGTCTGCGCCCGCTGAGCGAAGCCGCATGACGCCTTCTCTGTTGCTGCTGGACGCGGGTAACACGCGTCTCAAATGGGCGCATGTCCGGGACGCGCGCTGGGAAGCGCGGGGGGCGTGTACTTACGATGACCTCGGTGAATTGATACAGATTGCCGAAGCTGCCGGGCCCAGGGGGCAATGCTGGATTGCCAGTGTCGCAGGTGCGGCACGCAATCACCTGATCGAGCAGTCCCTGTGTGAAGCGGGCGTGTCGCTTCACTGGCTCGAATCGCAACCGGAACAGTGTGGCGTGACCAGCCATTACAGTTCACCAAAACAGCTCGGTGTCGACCGCTGGATGTCACTCCTGGCTGCACGCAACCGTTACCATTCGGCCTGTCTGGTGGTGTCGGCCGGTACCGCGATGACGGTCGATGCCCTGACTGCGGATGGGCAATTCCTCGGCGGCATCATCGTCCCTGGCATCGGCCTGATGCAGCAGGCGCTGCAGCAGGGAACCGCGCTGGTAGGGCAGGCGGACGGCCTGAACCAGACTTTCCCGGACAATACCGCCGATGCGGTCCGCACTGGTGCAGTGCTGGCGATGGCGGGCGCGATCAGCTTGATGCACGAGCGCCTGTCATCGCTGTGTGCAGCGCTGCCGCGCTGCCTGCTGACGGGCGGCGACGCCGGCGAGTTGATGCCGCTGCTGCAGTTCGACGCGGAGCGTGTGCCGGATTTGGTGCTTGAAGGCGTGCTGGTGACGGCAACGGCAGGGAGATGAGGATGAAATGGATTGCACTGTTGCTGTTGTTGCTCAATCTCGCGCTGGCCGGCTTTTTTCTCGGGCGTGACTTTCTGCCCACTTCGGCGGTTCCGGCCGAGCGAGCTCCATTGAATGTGGAACGGATGAGCCTGCGCGGACAAGGCTCCCAAAGTACACAAAACTCCGCGAGCGCTGCCGCAAGCGAAGGGTTCTGCGTCGAATGGCGCGGCTTGAGCAGGGACGAGTTCGCCCGCGCGCGCGAGCAGCTCAAGAATGTCGTCAGCGAACGTGTCATGTCGTTCGCCGAAATGCCGGTCAACACGCGCTACTGGGTGATTTTCCCCCCGCTGCCGAGCGCCGAGTCGGCCGCGTTGAAACTCAGCGAATTCAACGCGGCGGGGCT
Source organism: Thiobacillus sp. (assembly GCA_049283775.1). Lineage (GTDB taxonomy): Bacteria > Pseudomonadota > Gammaproteobacteria > Burkholderiales > Thiobacillaceae > Thiobacillus. The sequence goes on along the minus strand of JBAPWR010000198.1, from coordinate 4,572 downwards.
CCGCGATGGGTTCGTCGTCAGCGATGGTACATGGCAGAACGCCATTTCACTCGGGCTATACAACAGCGACGAGGCCGCCAGGCGCCGCGTGCGCGAAGTCGAAGGTCAGGGCGTGATGGGTGCGCGCATCGAGCAGCAGCCGATGCAGGATACCGACTTCTACTTCATCATCCGCAGCGAGGATGGTGACACGCTGAAGAACCTCAATGAAATCAAGACTGCCTATCCGAACAGCCAGTTGACGCGCGTGGCCTGTCAGGCTCCCTGAACGAGGTAGTCGAGGACAATGCCGCCAAACACGGCGGCTCCAAACCAGGTGTTGTGCAGGAAGGCGCGGAAGCATTTGGCCGGATCGCGGCGGCGGATCAGGACCAGGTGGTACGCCGCGATCCCGGCAGCGATCAGCAGCCCGCCGTAATATGCCGCGCCGAGGTCGATGCGCGATCCGACCCAGCCGAGCAAGACCAGCGCTGCTGCGTAGCACAGCGCGATGGCGGCAATATCGTAGCGACCAAAGGTGATGGCCGAGGTCTTGATGCCGATTTTCAGGTCGTCCTCGCGATCCACCAGGGCGTATTCGGTGTCGTAGGCGATTGCCCAGAACATGTTGGCGACGAGTAGTATCCAGGCTTCTGGCGGAATCGAGCCAGTCACCGCCGCATAGCTCATGGGAATGCCGAAGCCGAACGCGATCCCGAGATAGGCCTGGGGAATGGCGAAGAAGCGCTTGGTGAACGGATAACTGGCGGCCAGGAACAAGGCGACGACGGACAATTCCAGCACCAGACGATTGAGCGGCAGGATCAGCAGAAATGCCACCAGTGCCAGTCCGCCTGCCAGCAGCAGGGCCTCCCGGGTCGACACCTTGCCCGCGGCGAGGGGGCGGTTGCGGGTGCGTTCCACGTGCGGATCGAATTCACGGTCGGCATAGTCGTTGATGACGCAGCCGGAAGAACGCATCAGTACCACCCCGGCAACGAATATCGCCAGGATCAGCCAGTCGGGCTGCCCCTGCGTCGCCAGCCATTGTCCCCAGAGCGTCGGCCACAGCAGCAGCAGGATGCCGATGGGCTTGTCCAGCCGCATCAGCCTGAAGTAGTGGGAAAGACGTTCGCGGGACATCACAGCGCCTGGATTCCAGGGAGGAACACTTCGGTCACCAGCAGTGGCCGACCCTTCAGGCAGAACAGCGAGCGCCGCGCCCAAAGACGCGTGGCTTCGACCGGAAGATGGCGCTGCACCCCGCGGTATAGCGGGTGGCCTGGACGCAGGCAACGGTAAGCCAGCGGCATGCGGCGAATGCGCGGATTGTTGAACAAGGCGTCGCCGAGTGGGCGTGTGCCGAGCCGGGTGACCCCATTCCAGCCACCCCGCATGCTGGCGATCGGCAGCACGCTGTGCGCGAACACCACGGAAAACTCACCGCAGATCAATTGCACTTCGCGCACGTAGGCCCGCGTGCCCGAGCGGATACCCAACACGCCCAGTTCGTCCTGGTTGGGGCGTGACAAACCGGTTGCCATCGGCTGCACCCGGAAGCTGCTGCAGCGCGAGCGCAGGCGCCTTGTCAGGGAGCCCTTGTCGGACAGCCAGTGGCGGACTTCGCGAGGAATTCGAAAGGGATGGTTCAACCATCCCCGCTGGGGTTTGGGCAAGGGGATTTTCCGGGATTCAGCCAGCCCGCATTATGCCAAAGCCGGCGTTCCGATAGGCCGCTAAAGGGCAGACAGCGGCTGTTTCTGCTTCAGCCAGCGTTCGAGATGCAGGTCGGCGACATCGGGATGCTCGGCGAGGCAACGCTGCGCGAAATCCCGTGCCTTTTCCAGCAAGGCGACATCGCGTTCCAGATCGGCGAAGCGCAGCATCGGCAAGCCGCTTTGGCGACTGCCGAGCAACTCGCCCGGACCACGCAGCAGCAGATCCTGCCGGGCGATCTCGAAACCGTCGCCGAGTTCGAAAATGACTTTCAGCCTGGCCCGAGCAATTTCCGACAGTCGCGCCTGGTAAAGCAGCACGCAGACCGACTCACGGCTGCCACGGCCGACCCGCCCGCGCAACTGGTGCAACTGCGCCAGGCCCATGCGCTCCGCATGCTCGATCACCATCAGCGCTGCATTGGGCACGTCGACCCCGACCTCGATCACCGTGGTGGCGACCAGCAGCTGGATTTCGTTGCGCTGGAAAGCGGCCATCACCGCCTGCTTTTCTTCGGCCTTGAGGCGGCCGTGGATCAGGCCGATGCGCAGTTGCGGCAACTGCTGGACCAGCATCGCGTAAGTGTCCTCCGCCGTCTGCAGCTGAAGTTTCTCCGACTCCTCGATCAGCGGGCAGACCCAGTAGGCCTGTCCACCCGCCAGGCAGGCATCGCGCACGCGCAGCAGCACCTCGTCGCGACGGCTGTCGCTGACCAGCTTGGTCACCACCGGCGTGCGGCCCGGCGGCAACGCGTCGATCACCGATACCTCGAGGTCGGCAAAATAGCTCATCGCCAGCGTGCGCGGAATCGGCGTCGCACTCATCATCAACTGATGCGGTTCGCTGCCCTTCTGCGCCAGCGCGAGGCGTTGCCCGACGCCGAAGCGGTGTTGCTCGTCCATGACCGCCAGCCCGAGACGCGCAAACTGGCCCGCCTCCTGGAACAGCGCATGGGTGCCGAAAGCGAGGTCGGCCGCGCCGCTTGATATCGTGTCCCAGGCAGCCTGGCGCTCGGACTTGCGCTGGCTTCCAGAGACCCAGCAGCTGCGAACGCCGACTGCTGCGAGCAGCGGCGCGAGCTTGCGAAAATGCTGTTCGGCGAGAATTTCCGTCGGCGCCATGAATGCAGCCTGTGCGCCGTTTTCGATCGCCTGCAGGCAGGCCAGCGCCGCCACCACCGTCTTGCCGCTGCCGACGTCCCCCTGCAGCAGTCTGCGCATCGGGTGAGCGTGCCCCAGGTCCTCGCTGATCTCTTTCCAGGCACGGTCCTGCGCTGCGGTCAGGCTGAACGGCAGGCTGTCGACGAACGCCCGCGTCAGATGCTCGCGGCTTGGCAAGGGCGTGGTGTGGAGGCGTCTGCGCTGGCTGCGCGCGCGGCTGAGCGACAGCTGCTGTGCCAGCAGTTCGTCGAACGCCAGCCGCTGCCAGGCGGGATGCTGACGCGAGGAAAGCTCGACCGTTGCGCTTTGCTGCGGCGGTTGGTGCAGCAAACGCAGCGCGCTTTCCAGGTCGGGCAAGCCGAGCTCGGTCAGCCATTCAGACGGCAGGGTGTCGCTGATGGGTTGACGCAGCGCGCGTTCAACCAGCTTGCGCAGCGTGCCCTGCCCGAGCCCGGCGGTGGTCGGATAGACCGGCGTCAGTTGCGTCGGCAAGGGCGTTTCGTCGTCCACCCGGACGAAGCGCGGATGGATCATTTCCATGCCGAAAAATCCGCCGCGCGCCTCACCGACGAAGCGGAAGGTTTCGCCCGGCTGCAGGACCTTGAGATGACTGGGGTAGAAGTGCAGAAAGCGGATGGCGAGGCTGCCGTGCTCGTCTTCCACCGTCAGGTTGAAGCTGCGCCGGGGGCGATAGAGGACGTCGGCGCGCGTGATGCGTCCCTGTATCTGGGCGACTTGTCCGGGCAGCAGATCGCGGATCGGGGTGATGCGCGTCTCGTCTTCCCAGCGCAAGGGCAGATGCAGCAACAGGTCCGCTTCGCGCTCGATTCCCAGCCTGGCGAGTTTGGCGGCAAGTGCCGTGCTCACCGGAAAGGAGAACGCTGGCGCCGTTTTCAAGGCGAAAACCTCAAGTCATGCGCGAAGAGCACAAAGGACACAAGGAGCTCACCGGGCTGCGAAGGTGATCCCACGATCTTTCGCCGGCGGCAGGGCAGGACAATCCCTGCTTCAAAGCCTTGGTGGTGTTCGAGGAAAACCGGGTCTTCCGGATTCAAGCCATTCAGTCCAGCACCATCACCGCATCCGCCTCGACCAGCGCGCCGCGTGGCAACGAGGCTACGCCGACCGCTGCCCGTGCCGGATAGGGCTGGCTGAAGTATTCGGCCATGATTTCGTTGACGCGGGAAAAATGCCCGAGGTCGGTGAGGAAGACGTTCAGTTTGGCGACGTCGCCCAGGCTGCCGCCGGCTGCAGTGGCAACGGCGCGGAGATTCCTGAATACCTGGTGAATCTGCGCCTCGATGCCGTCGACCAGCTGCATCGAAGCCGGATCGAGGCCGATCTGGCCGGACAGATAGACCGTGCGATCGACTCGTACTGCCTGCGAGTAGGTGCCGATGGCGGCGGGGGCGTCGGCGGTCTGGATGATGCTTTTGCTCATGCTGTTTCCTGCGAGTGAAGAATCCTTGCGGCGGTTCCCCGATCAGACCGGCGCGCCGCTACTGCGAGGCGGCGCGACCATCGCGCCTGCCCTTGATGCGGAAGATGCGCACCACTTCGGGAATGCTGCGCAGGCGGCGCATGACGCGGGCGAGATGCATGCGGTTCTCCACCTGCACGGTAAAAAACAGTACGGTGTAGGGGCTGCCGTCTTCCTCTTCCATGGAAACGTTGCCGATGTTGGAGCCATGCTCGGCAATGGCGGCGGCAACTTTTG
>JBAPWR010000197.1:0-3167 GCA_049283775.1 Thiobacillus sp. | reverse complement strand
GGGCGCATACGATTACGTGCAGAAGCCCTTCGACACCATCAAGCTGCGCTGCGTGGTGGAAAAGGCGCTCGGCTATTACCAGCTCGCTACCGAGAACCAGCGTCTGCGCCAGCAGAGTCGAGCCTATGAGGAAAACGGCGAGATCATCGGCCAGTCGCAGGCGAAGGAGCGGGTCGACCGCCTGATCGACGCTGCTGCTGCCTATGATTCCAGCGTACTGATCTATGGTGAAAGCGGTAGTGGCAAGGAGTTGGTGGCGCGCCAGATCCATCAGCGCGGCCACCGCCGCGGCAAGTCATTCGTTGCCATCAACTGTGCCGCAATCCCGGAAAACCTGATCGAGAGCGAGCTGTTCGGATTTCGCAAGGGGTCCTTTACCGGCGCCGAGCGCAACAAGCCTGGGCTGTTCGAAGTCGCGAACGGCGGTACCCTGTTCCTCGACGAGATCAATAATGCGCCGATGGCGCTCCAGGCGAAGCTGCTGCGCGTGCTGCAGGATGGCAGTTTCTACCCGACCGGCGCCACCGAGCCCGTTTTTGTCGACGTTCGTGTAATCGCCGCCAGCAACCGGCAGATTCCCGAACTGGTGGAAAAGGGGCAGTTCCGTGAAGACCTCTTATACCGCCTTTCGGTAATGGAGATCAACGTCCCGCCGATGCGCGAGCGGCGCGAGGACATCGCCCTTCTTACGTACTACTTCCTCAACAAGCACTCGTTGCGCCTTGGCAAACACATATCCGGGGTAAGCACTGCCGTGCTTGGCGCACTGATGCGCTATGACTGGCCGGGCAACGTGCGCGAACTCGAGAACATCATCCAGCGCATGATCATCCTGGCCGAATCCGACCACATCGATGCCGACGTGCTGCCGCCGCGACTAAGCGAACAGAAGGACCTGCGCGGGCGCGCCCTCGACTACCTTCCGCCACAAAGCCTGGACGAGGTCGAAGCCTATTTCATCCGCAAGACCCTGCGCGAGACACGCGGTGACCGGGCGCTTGCGGCGGAGATTCTCGGCATCGACAAATCGACGTTGTGGCGCAAGGTGAAGCGCTACGGTATCGAGGAGTGATATTTAAAATCGTGGACTGTGCTGCAGTCCACGCGTTTCATCCGATACGTAATTCGGCCAACAACTGATTTTTTGAATGAGGAATTTGATCATGGCCCCTGGAATGACGAAGACAACGCTCTTCCTGATCGGCGCTTTCGCCCTGATTTCCTCCGGGACTGCGCTTGCTGCATTGACCACCGAGGAATTGACCAGGCTGAAGACGTCGGGTCTGGGTGAGGATGTCATCCGCTTCATGGTTGAGAACGGCTATGACAACGTCGACAGGGTCGTCAGGCTCAAGGAGGCGGGTTTTGCCGACGAGACGATATCGTCGGTGATCAGGACTGATCTCAAGGAGGGGGGTGAGGCAGCACTGCCGAAGCCTCAGCCAGCGCAAGCCAAACAGCCTCAGCCCGTAGTCGAGCGGGTAAGCAAAACCGACGCACCGGTAACGATGCAGACTTCGGCAAAGGTGAAGATCGAGCGGTACCTGGTGGTTGGAGACCCGATAGTTCTTAACAGCCAGGACATCCAAAAAGCCACGATTTCATTGCTTCAGGGACGGCGTTTGAAGATCGAGTGGGATCCCAGCGAGCCGGGTTCGACGCTGAGCAATATCCACCTGAACAAGCCATTTGAAACCCCTTTCTATTGGGATCTGGAAAAGGGCGATGGCTTGCAAAGCGTCAATCCCAAGGACAACTCGTTCATCTTGCGAACAGGGCGCTCGCATCAGGGAAGCCCGACTTCAAACAAATCGCACCGCTGGGTCCTGCATTTGACTCCGGACAGCCCTGACTTGGTCAAACGAATCAGGGAAATATTGTCGGAATGAGTTGAGCGGACGGTTAGGGCAAGCTCAAACGGCCTGAGCGAAGTGGCGAATGCCGACTTCTACACCCTGTTTCAGCACAGCTTCGGCTTGCGATAACAGCGCGCGGGTGATGTCCTCCCGATGGAAAACCTCACCGCCGTTGTCACAGATGTCCGCCGGGACATCCTTGCAGACGAGGACCGCGCCGTTGGGTTCGAATGTCGCACTGGCAAATCCCGGGCGAAGCGTTCCATGTTTGCAGATCGGGCAGTTCATGGTTTGCCTTTCCGTCCAGTTAAGTCGCCGTTCCAGAGAGACGGGTCAGGGTCGTAAACGGCAGGGCCTGTTCACTTGCGACTCCACGTGGGCTCTAGCCCATAGTGGATCGAAGTCCCCCGCAACGGGGTATCAAAAGAATCCTATAGTGCAGCCGCAACGTCGGCGGCGCCGGCCTTACCGGGCGGGTGCTGGCGTGGATGCAGCGACCGGCTTCGGCTTGCTGCCTGGCATGGGCGACGAGGGATAGCCGGCGCGATCGAGGGCGGTTTGCCACTGGTTGGCCTCGAAGCCGTCGACCTTGTCGCTCCCCACCACCAGAACCGGCACGTGCAGCCTGCCGGTCAGCTTCTGCAGTGCGGCCTGGGCTTCGGGATCGGACTCGGGGTTGATGTCGGCGAACGGAATGCCGCGCGTCTGCAGCAGCTGCCGAGCCTGGTCGCAGGCCGGGCCGCAGTCGGTGGAATAGAGGGTGACCGGGTGTTTTTCACGCGCCATGCGCAGCGCGTAGGGTTCGCCGACTTCGATGAAGCTGCCCTGGAAATTTTTCTTCCGCACATCCTTCACGCTCGGTGGCGGAGCCTGGTCGCTGTAGACCACCTGGCCCTGCTCGTCTTTCCATTGATACAACTGTCCGGCTTGCAGGACGCCGACCACGGCACCCAGCAGCACGGCGACTAGCCATCCGGAATGTTTCATTGCCTTTCCTCGAATGCGCAACATGCCCCATTAACGGCAATACCGCGACCGAGTTTAGGCCATGCCGTTGTGGCGCAACAGGGCGTCGATGCTGGGCTCGCGGCCGCGGAAGGCCTTGAACGATTCGAGCGCCGGGCGGGCGCCGCCCATGGCGAGGATCTCGCTCCAGAAGCGGTGGCCGACCTCGGGGCTCAATACGCCGTTTTCCTCGAACATCGCGTAGGCGTCGGCCGACAGCACTTCCGCCCACTTGTAGCTGTAGTAGCCCGCAGCGTAGCCGCCGGCGAAGATATGCGAGAAGTTGTTGGGGAAGCGGTTGTAGGC
>JBAPWR010000196.1:0-2321 GCA_049283775.1 Thiobacillus sp. | reverse complement strand
GGACTGGCTTGGTCGACTGGCTTTGGATGCCGCTCCAGGCACTGCGAACCGCATCGGCCACGCTCACCGCCTCCAGCAGTTGCGGACGCGCCTCGCGGGCCAGCAGCAACAGGCTTTCGGCCAACTGTGTCGTACTGTCGGTGGCTGCGATGATTCGTTGCGCGCGTCGGCGCACTGCGTCGGGCAAGGTTTCGTTGGTCGCGAGCATTTCGGCATCGCTGCGAATGCCCGCCAGCGGTGTGCGCAGTTCATGCGACAGGTTGGCACTGAAGTCGCGCTCCCGTGTCAGTAACTCGGCCTGGCGGGTCTCTGCAGCATCCAGCGCCCGCGCCACGGCAAGCAGCTCCTGCTCCATGCCTGGCTGCGAGAGCGGCGCGTCACGCCGTCCCTCCAGGACCCGCGCAGCCAGGGATTCGAGCCCCAGCGTCAGTCGTCCGGCAATGGCGTACACCAGAATCATCACCAGCAAGCTCAGGATGAGCGCGCTGACAATAATCACCGTGCCGAGCGCGATTTCCCGCGCTTCAGTCTCGGACCAATCGTAGACCAGGATGAAGCGCGAGCCATCTGCCTCGCGGACCGCGACCTGATATTCGCGGTCACCTTCACGAAATTCGTGATTGCCGATCGGCAAGTCCGCGAGCGCGGGCGGCAAAGCAGTTGGCAGGGGTTCGCCAGACACCAGCCGGTAAAGCTTCATTGTCGGCGTGTTGGGCAGCGCAAGTTCCGGCGAGTGACGCGAGACCTCGATGCTGTAGGCAAGCTGGCCAGCGAGAATTTCGTCGATGAAGTCCTGCTCCATCTCTTCATACGTCATCAGGAGGGCTATGGCCTGGCCAAGAATCAGCAACAGCAGGGCGGCAGACATCGATACGGCAATACGCATCCGCATGCTCGAGGGCAGCCAACGACGGGCAGCTGGGCGCCGGCCCGCTTCAGCGGCAGACAAGCTTGTACCCGATGCCATGGACATTGACCACCTCGGCGCCGCTGTCTTCACCCAGGGCGCGCCGCAGCGTGTGCAGGACGCTGCGCAGATTGTCGCTCGACTCCTGCTCGTGGCCCCAGATCGCGATCTCCAGTTCGCGCCGCGAGAAGACCCGGTTCGGCTGCGACAACAGTTCTGCGACCAGCCGCAGTGCTTTCGGCGGCAGTGGCACTACCCGGCCGGCAAAACGCACCTCCTGGGCCGCGCTGTCGTATTCCAGTGCGCCCTGGCCCAGGATCCCGTCAGCCTTGCGCGCGCCGCTACGTCTTGCCAGCGCCACCAGGCGAACTTCCACCTCCTGCAGGGCGAAGGGCTTGACCAGATAGTCATCGGCGCCGGCATCGAATCCGACGAGCTTGTCTTCCAGGGTGTCGCGCGCGGTCAGGATCAGTAGGGGCAGCGAATTGCCTTCGCTGCGCAGGCGTCGGGCCAGCGCCAGACCGTCGCCGTCGGGCAGGTTGCGGTCAAGCACGGCCGCGTCGAAGACCTGACCTGCGAGCAGCCTGGAGGCCGCCGCCAGGGTGCCCGCGTAATCGCACTGATGGCCGCGCGACTCGAGGTACTCGTAGAGGTTTTCGGCGATGGTGCGGTCGTCTTCGATGATCAGCAGATGCATGGTCCGAGCATATTACACGGCCGAGATGCCTTGGCTGTGGGCCCTTCCAGACTGCCAGGAACCCGGTCAGGCAGATTTATGCAAGTCATGTCGACGAGCCCTCAACGCCGCCGCAGGCGCTCGGTGATCACCTGGCCTTGGCCGTCCAGCCTGCCATCGAGGCGAACATAGTCGCCGGGGCGCGGCAATTTGTCCCGTCGGGCAGCGGCAAGATTTCCCGGATCGAGACCATCGATCCTGCCGTCCGTACCCATTACGCCATGCAGACGGACCTTTGCGCCGGCAGGTATAGGTGCCGGCAGGCCCGAGGCATCGCGCGCACCCTGGACGATCCAGCTCTCGATCAGGTCGATGTCCTCGACGCTCAGATAGGGTGGGCCGTCGTAAGGCATCCGCGGCTTGGCCTGGCCCTTGATCCGCCGCAGCAGTTCGCTGGCCTCGGGGTGGCCCGGCACGACTCGTGCGCGCTCGTCCGCGGACAGCGTGGCGGCATGCGAAGTCAGCCGGTAGCCCTCCGGTGCGGCGCCCATCTGCCCGTTGTCGGTGTGGCAGCGCGCGCAATGCCGGGCGAACAACGGTGCGACGTGGGCGTAGGTGACCGGCTCGCCTGCCGCCGGACGCGAAGCAACAGGAGGCGGGGAGGGCGCTGCACTGCCTGCTTTCAGGCCACCGGCGATCCAGCTTTCGAACAGGGCGACTTCCGCATCGCTCAAGAAC
>JBAPWR010000195.1:0-6647 GCA_049283775.1 Thiobacillus sp. | reverse complement strand
ACCATCAAGGCGCAGACCGCAGCGCTGACCTACAAGGCGCAGGACGGCCAGACCTACCGCCTCAACCTGATCGACACGCCCGGCCACGTCGACTTTTCCTACGAGGTTTCACGTTCCCTGTCGGCGTGCGAAGGCGCGCTCCTGGTGGTCGATGCCTCACAGGGAGTTGAAGCGCAGACCGTGGCCAACTGCTACACCGCGATCGACCTCGGCGTAGAGGTCATTCCGGTGCTGAACAAGATCGACCTGCCGGCGGCTGATCCGGACCGGGTGGCGGAAGAGATCGAGGACATTGTCGGGCTGGATGCCAGCGAAGCGGTGCGCGCCTCGGCCAAGTCGGGCATCGGCGTTGCGGAAATCCTCGAGGTGGTGGTGAAGCAGGTGCCGCCGCCGCGTGGCAAGGAAGACGCGCCGCTGAAGGCGCTGATCATCGACTCGTGGTTCGACAACTACGTCGGCGTGGTGATGCTAGTGCGGGTGGTCGATGGTGTGCTCAAGCCCAAGGACAAGATCCGCTTCATGGCGACCGGGGCGCAGCACCTGACCGAGCACGTCGGCGTATTCACCCCGAAGTCGGTCGACCGGCCACAGCTGTCGGCGGGCGAGGTGGGCTTCGTCATCGCCGGCATCAAGGAGCTCAAATCGGCGCAGGTCGGCGACACCATCACCCTGCTCGACAATCCGGCGAGCGAGCCGCTGCCGGGCTTCAAGAAGGTGCAGTCGCAAGTGTTCGCCGGCTTGTACCCGGTCGAATCGCATGACTTCGAGGCGTTGCGTGACGCGCTGACCAAGCTGCAGCTGAACGACGCGGCGCTGCAGTTCGAGCCGGAGGTTTCGCAGGCGCTGGGCTTCGGCTTCCGCTGCGGCTTCCTCGGCCTGCTGCACATGGACATCGTGCAGGAGCGGCTGGAAAGAGAATACGACATGGATCTCATCACCACCGCGCCGACGGTGGTGTACGAGGTGCTGATGAAGGACGGCACCTTGATCAACGTCGAAAACCCGTTCAAGCTGCCCGAACTATCGAAGATCGAGGAAATCCGCGAGCCCATCATCACCGCGACCATCTTCGTGCCGGAGGAATTCGTCGGCAACGTCATTACCCTGTGCAACCAGAAGCGCGGCATCCAGCGCGACATGCAATACCACGGCAGGCAGGTGATGTTGCGCTACGACCTGCCGATGAACGAAGTGGTGATGGACTTCTTCGACAAGCTGAAGTCGACCAGCCGCGGCTATGCGTCGCTCGACTACGAATTCAAGGAATACCGTCCGGGCGACCTGGTCAAGCTCGACATCCTGGTCAACAACGAGAAGGTCGACGCGCTGTCGCTGATCGTCCACCGTGCCACCAGCGTCTATCGCGGCCGTGAACTGGCATCGAAGATGCGCGAGCTGATTCCGCGGCAGATGTTCGACGTCGCGGTGCAGGCGGCGATCGGCGCCAACATCATCGCACGCGAGAACGTCAAGGCATTGCGCAAGAACGTGCTCGCCAAGTGCTATGGCGGCGACATCACGCGCAAGAAGAAACTGCTTGAAAAGCAGAAGGCCGGCAAGCGCCGCATGAAGCAGGTCGGCAACGTCGAAATCCCGCAGGAGGCCTTCCTGGCGATCCTGCAAGTCTCGGACAAGTAAATCAACATGAATTTCGCGCTCATCCTTTTCATCGCCCTGGTCGTCACCGGCGGCATCTGGTTGCTCGATGTGCTGCTGTTCAGGCGTTATCGTGACCGGGACGCCAAGGAGCCGCTGCTGGTCGAGTACGCCAGGAGCTTTTTCCCGGTGATCCTGATCGTGTTCGGCCTGCGCTCCTTCCTGGTCGAACCGTTCAAGATTCCCTCCGGTTCGATGATGCCGACCCTGCTGATCGGCGACTTCATCCTGGTCAACAAGTACACCTACGGCATCCGCCTGCCGGTGATCAACAAGAAGGTGATCCCGCTCAACGATCCGCAGCGCGGCGATGTCATGGTGTTCCGCTATCCGGCCGACCCCGGCCTCGACTACATCAAGCGCGTGATCGGCGTACCGGGCGACATCGTCGAATACCGCGACAAGAAGCTCAGCATCAACGGCAAGGCCGTCCCGACCGACAACACCGGCACTTACAGCTATGTCGGCAACGGCCTGAACTACATCACTGCGATGGTTTACGAGGAACGCCTGAACGACGCCGGCCACACCGTCATGGTCCAGCCGGGCATGCCTTCGGTGATCCCGCCTCAGGTGGCCGACGACTTCCCCTACCGTGAAAACTGCTCATACAATGAAAGCGGCGAAGGCTTTGCCTGCAAGATTCCCGAGGGTCATTACTTCGCCATGGGCGACAACCGCGATGCCAGCAACGACAGCCGCTACTGGGGATTCATCCCGGACGAGAACATCGTCGGCAAGGCGTTTTTCATCTGGATGAATTTCGAGGAATTCGGGCGCATCGGCACGACCATACGTTAAGGAGACAACATGCAGTCCATTGCACAACTGAAAAACAATCAACGCGGCCTGTCGATGATCGGCTTCCTCTTCGTCGCGGTCGTGCTGATCTTCGTCGCGATGCTGGCAATGAAGCTGGTGCCGGCCTACATCGAGTTCTTCTCGGTGAAAAAGATTCTCGCGTCGATGGGTCAAGATCCTGCGCTGCGCTCGAAGAGCAACACCGAAATCCGCAGCGATTTCTCCAAGCGCGCCGACGCCAGCTACGTCGACGCGGTGGAGTCGAGCGACCTGACGATCGAACGCAGCTCCGCTGGCACCGTGGTGAGCGTCGATTACGAGTTCCGCACCAAGCTGTTGGGCAACACCAGCCTGGTGGTCGATTTCAGTGCCAGTTCCGGCGGCGGTTCGGCGCAGATTGAATAATTCGGCGCAGCTGCAGCGCCTGCAGCAGGCTCTGACGTACACCTTCAGCCGGCCGGCGCTGCTGACCCAGGCGCTGACCCACCGCAGCTTCGCCGCAGCCAACAACGAGCGCCTCGAGTTCCTCGGCGATTCGGTGCTCAACTGTTCGATCGCCCACGCACTCTACCAGGCCTTCCCGGAACTGCCCGAAGGCAGCCTGTCGCGCCTGCGTGCCAACCTGGTCCGTCAGGAAACCCTGGCGGACATTGCGGTTCGGCTGCAACTGGGCGAGGTGCTGCGGCTCGGTGAAGGTGAGCTGAAGAGCGGTGGCTTCCGCCGTCCCTCCATTCTCGCCGACGCCCTGGAGTCGATCATCGGCGCGATTTTTCTCGACAGCGATTTCGACCGTGCCCAAGCCGTGGTGCACGGCCTGTTCGAGCCGCTGATCGCGGCCATCGACCCCAAGGCGTCCGGCAAGGATCCCAAGACCCAGCTGCAGGAAATCCTCCAGGCGCGCCGCATGCCGCTGCCCGAATATCGTCTGGTCGACACCCTGGGCGACGCCCACGCACAGGAATTCGTCGTCGACTGCGTCCTCGGCAGCCTCAAGCTGACCACGCGCGGTCAGGGCAAGAACCGCCGCGCCGCGGAACAGGAAGCCGCGCGCCAGGCCTGCGCGCGGTTGCAGAAATGAGCGCCACCTTCCGCACTGGCCTCGTAGCCATCGTCGGCCGCCCCAACGTCGGCAAGTCGACGCTGCTCAACCGCATCGTCGGGCAGAAGGTCAGCATCACCTCTCGCAAGGCACAGACCACCCGCCACCGGGTGATGGGCATCCACACCACCGCCGAGGCGCAGTTCGTCTTCGTCGATACGCCCGGCTTCCAGACCCGTCACAGCAGCACCCTCAATCGCGCGATGAACAAGCGCGTGCGCGAGACCCTGGCCGACACCGACGTGGTGCTGATGCTCGTGGAGGCCGGCCGCCTGACCCGCGAGGATCGGCAGGTGATGGAACTGCTGCCGAAGGACCGGCCGGTACTGCTGGTGGTCAACAAGATCGACTACGCCAAGGATCGCGCGGCGCTGATGGCCTATCTGCAGGAAGTCGCGGCGGTGCGTGATTTCACCGAGATCGTCCCGGTGTCGGCCAAGCAGGGCAGCAACCTCGACGAACTGCTGAAGACCGTGCAGGCCTATCTGCCGGAAAACCCGCCGCTGTTCGACGAGGACGACGTCACCGACCAGACGGAGCGCCAGCTCGCCGCCGAGCTGATCCGCGAAAAGGTGTTCCGCCTGTGCGGCGAGGAAATTCCCTACGCCGTCGCCGTTACCATCGACAAGTTCGAGCAGGAACGCAATCTGCGCCGCATCTTCGCCACCATCCTGGTCGACCGCGCCAGCCACAAGGCCATCGTCATCGGCAAGGGCGGCGAGAAGCTCAAGACCATCTCCACCCAGGCGCGCCTCGACATGGAGCGCAGCTTCGACAGCAAGGTCTACCTGGAAGTGTGGGTCAAGGTGAAGGGCGGCTGGGCCGACGACGTGCGCATGTTGCGCGAGCTCGGGCTGGATTGAATTTCTTCCTCCGCGTAGGATCGAGAAACCGCTTCAACCGCGAAGGGCGCAAAGGGACGCTAGGAAAGGCAATACCTTGAACAGGACTCGAAACGATTTCCCCTTCGCGTTCCTTCGCGGCTAAAAACGCATGTCTTCCGACGCCCGCATCAACAACGAACCCGGCTTCATCCTCCACACCTATCCGTTCAAGGAGACCAGCGTGGTGGCGGAGGTGTTCACCCGCGGCCATGGCCGCATGGCGCTGATCGCGCGCGGCGCGCGGCGGCCGGCTTCGAGTCTGCGCGGACTGATGCAGCCATTCACTCCGCTGCTGCTGTCCTGGTTCGGCAAGTCCGAGCTGAAGACGCTGCACGGCGCGGAGTGGCAGGGCGGGCTGGTCGCGCCGCAGGGGCAGGCGCTGATGTGCGGTTTCTACCTGAATGAACTGCTGCTGCGCCTGCTGGCGCGCGGCGACCCGCACGAGGCGCTGTACGAGGCCTATTCCAGGACCCTGGCGCGGCTGGCGCAGGAAACCGTGCCGGCCGAGTTCGAACACATCCTGCGGCGTTTCGAGAAAGCCCTGCTGGGCGAGATCGGCTATGCCGCCACCTTCGACGTCGAGGCCGACAGCGGCGAGCGGGTACGGCCCGGCATCGACTACGTCTATCAGCCGGAGCGCGGTCCGTGGCGAGCCAACGGTGCGGCACGGGAAGGGGTGCGGGTGTCGGGCAGGACCCTGCTCGCGCTCGCCGCCGACGACTTCCGCGACAGTGCCACCCTGGCCGAGGCCAAGCCGCTGATGCGCGCGCTGATCAACCATTACCTCGGCGCCAAGCCGCTTTATACTCGCCAGCTGCTGCGCGAACTCACCGACCTCACACCATGAGCATCTACCTCGGCGTCAACATCGACCACATCGCCACCCTGCGCCAGGCGCGCAAGACCCGCTACCCCAGTCCGGTCGAGGCCGCGCTCGCGGCTGAGACCGCCGGCGCCGACTCGATCACCCTGCACCTTCGGGAAGACCGCCGCCATATCCAGGACGGGGACGTCGCCATCCTGCGCCAGGTGCTGAAAACCAAGATGAACCTGGAAATGGCGGTGACCGCGGAGATGCTCGACATCGCCTGCAAGACGCTGCCGCAGGATGTCTGCCTGGTGCCGGAAAAGCGCGAGGAGCTGACCACCGAGGGCGGCCTCGACGTCGCGGCGCAGCTGCCGAAGATGAAGGACGCCTGCGCCCGGCTGGCGGATGCCGGCATCCGCGTCTCGCTCTTCATTGACGCCGACTTCGCCCAGCTCGACGCCGCCCGTGCGGCAGGCGCGCCGGTGGTCGAAATCCATACCGGCCACTACGCCGACGCCGCCACCCCGGCGGCCGTCGAAGCCGAGTTCGAGCGCATCCGCAAAGCCGTCGCCTACGGCCGCGGCATCGGCCTGACCGTCAACGCCGGCCATGGCCTGACCTACCACAACGTGCAGCCGGTCGCCGCGCTGCCAGGCATCAACGAACTCAACATTGGCCATGCCATCGTCGCCCATGCGCTGTTCGTCGGCTGGAAGGAAGCGGTGGCGGAGATGAAGCGGCTGATGGTGGAGGCAGCGGACCGCGGCGACTGAGCCGCGAGCTCGCCGAACCGCCATGCGCGTCGCCCTGTTCGTCACCTGTCTCGTCGACCTGTTCCGCCCCAGTGTCGGCTTCGCCACCGTCCGCCTGCTCGAACGCATGGGCGCCGAGGTGGTGGTGCCGCCGGCGCAGACCTGTTGCGGGCAGCCGGCCTACAATAACGGCGATTTCGACAGCGCGCGCGACATCGCCCGCCAGGTGATCGCGGCCTTCGACGGCTACGAACATGTCGTCGTCCCCTCCGGCTCCTGCGCCGGCATGCTGGTCAAGCACTATCCCGAACTGTTCCGCGACGAGCCCGAGACGCTGGCCCGTGCCCAGGACCTGGCAGCGCGCACACGCGAGCTGTCGGCCTTCCTTGCCGAATCCGGCGGCGAGTCGGCCATCGATGCGCATTTCAGCGGCAAGGTCGCGATGCACGACTCCTGTTCGGCACGGCGTGAACTCGGCATCCTCGCCGAGCCACGCGCGTTGCTCGACCGGCTCGGCGCCGAGCGCGTCGAAGTCAAGGATGCCGAGACCTGCTGCGGCTTCGGCGGCACCTTCTGCGTCAAGTATCCGGACATCTCGGCGCGCATGGTGTCGGACAAGGCCGCGGCGGTCGTCGCCAGCGGCGCCG
>JBAPWR010000194.1:0-4575 GCA_049283775.1 Thiobacillus sp. | reverse complement strand
GCATCGTCTCCATCGTGAGCCGATACAATCCTTGTTGGACTAATTCGAAATGCCGCCATGCGTGTCGCCCTCACCCTGACCCTGCTGTTTGCCGCCATGCCTCTGCTGGCAGCCTCCCCGCCGCAGGTCTCAACCCGCCCCCTGTCCGAACTGGTTCACTACCCCCAGCGCGAAGCCCAGGCCCAGGTGGTATCGCTCAACCTGTCGCGCCTGTCGGCACAGATCAGCGCGCGCATCGACAGCATCCTGGTGGAACCCGGCCAGCGCATCGCCAAGGGCGCGGTGATTGCCCGCCTCGACTGCCGTGATTACCGGATCGCCGCCGAGCGGGCCCAGGCCGCGCTGGAATCGGCACAGGCCCGACACAAGCTGGCGCAGATGCAGTTGCAGCGCAGCACCGAACTGGCGGCGCAGAACTTCATTTCGGGCGATGCGCTCGATGCCAAGAAAACCGAGGTGGACGTGATCGCCGCCGAGGTGAAGCTGAACCTTGCCCAGCGCGCCACCGCACGGCGCGATGTGGAAAAGTGCACCCTGCGCAGCCCCTTCCCGGCGATCGTCGACGCCCGTCTGGCACAGGTCGGCGAACTCGCCAGCCCCGGCACTCCGCTGGTGCAATTGTGGGACAGTTCGAAGCTGCAGCTCAGCGTGCAGGTTCCGCAGGCCCTGGCCGGCTCGCTGGCCGCGGCGAAAGCCCCGGTTTTCGTCAGCCAGCGCCGCGAATATCCGGTCAGGCTGTTGCGCATCTCGCCTGCCCTCAACCCCGCTTCGCGCATGCGCGAAGCACGTTTCGATCTCGGCGGCAGCGCGCCGCCTGCCCCAGGCAGCCACGGAATGCTGCGCTGGCGCGACGACCGCCCCCATCTCGCAGCGGAATATCTGCTCAAGCGTGGCGGCCGGCTCGGGGTGTTCGTCCTCGACGGCCAGAAGGCTCGCTTCGTGCCGCTGGCCGAGGCGCAGGAGGGCCGCCCCGCGCCCGTCGCACTGCCGCCTGCGACCGCGCTCATCACAGACGGCCGCTTCGCGCTGCAGGATGGCATGACTGTGCGGACAGTCCGCTAACTGGCCCGGATTCCGTCCATACCTGTGCCCGATTAATCCATGAGTCTGTACCAACGCTTCATCACCAATCACCCGCTGGCGAACGTGTCGTTCGTGGTGATCCTGCTGCTCGGGGTGATGGGCTATCTCGGCATGCCGCGCGAACAGGATCCGGAAATCAATTTCAACTGGCTGGTGGTCACCACGGTGCTGCCAGGCGCGGCGGCCGAGGATGTCGAGAAGAAGGTGACCGACCCGCTGGAAGAGGCGATCCGCACCCTGGCCGACATCCGTTTCGTGTCGAGCACCAGCCGCGACAATTCATCAATCATCCTGGTGCGCTTCCGCGACATCCCTGAGCGCCTGTTCGACAAGCGCGTCACCGACCTGCGGCGCCTGGTGCAGAACAAGTACAACAGCGACCTGCCCAGCGAGGCGCGAGAACCCGATGTGCAGGAACTCACCACCTCGAACGGCTTCCCGACCGCGATGGTGCTGCTGACCGGGCCCGCCAACGACGAGCGCATGCGGCTCACCGCGCGGCGCCTGAAGGACGACCTGGAACGTCTGCCCGGAGTCGACCGGGTGCTGACCACCGGCCTGGCCGACCCCGAACTGCGGGTCGAGTTCTCCCCTGCCGAGGCCGCAGCGCGCGGGCTGAGTGCGGCGAACATCGCCGACGCGGTTCGCGACTGGTTTCGCGACACCTTCGCCGGCCGCGCGCGTGTCGGCGACGACGACTGGCTGGTGCGGGTCGTCGGCGAACAGGCGGATGCCGAGTATCTGGCGCAGCTGACCGTCCTTTCGCCGCGCCTGAACACCCCCGTCCCGGTCAGTTCCGTGGCCACGGCCGCCACCGCACGTGCGCGCCCGGCCAGCCTGGCTTCCTCGGACGGCCGGCCTGCGGTGATTCTGGCCATCACCAAGAAGAGCAAGGTCAACACCCTCAACCTGGTCGCGGACATCCAGCGCTATCTGGACGAACACGCCGCCACGGCCGAGAAGTACGGCTTTTCCATGATGCTTTTCGACGACCAGACCGTGCCGACCAAGCAGGCGATCGGGGTGATGGAAACCAATGCGCTGATCGGCCTGACCCTGGTACTGGGACTGTGCTGGCTGTTTCTCGGCAGCCGTCTGGCGCTGCTGGTCAGCCTCGGCATTCCGTTCTCGCTGGCCGGCGCCTTTGCCCTGCTGTATGCGATGGACTTCACCCTGAGCATCCCCGTCCTTCTGGGCATCGTCATCGCGCTGGGGATGCTGGTGGACGACGCGGTGGTCATCACCGAGGCGATCTATTACCGCATCTCGCGCGGCATGGAAGCGCTGGCAGCGACGGTCGATGCGATGCGCGAAGTCGGTTTGCCGGTATTGGCAGCGGTATCGACGACCATCGCCGCCTTTCTGCCCCTGATGCTGATGCCGGGTATCGTCGGAAAATTCATGATGCTCGTGCCGCTGGTGGTGACGCTGGCGCTGCTGATGAGCCTGCTCGAAGCCTACTGGATGATGCCGGCGCACGTCGTCGGCCTGAAGTTGAACTACCGCAAGCCCTCACGACTGCAGCCGCTGCGCGAGCGCGCCACTCACGTCCTCCGGGTCAAATACACGCGTCTGCTGATCAGGCTGATGCGCGCCCCCTGGATCAGCGGCTCACTGATCGTCGGGCTGTTCGCCGGCGCGGTGCTCCTGGTTGCCAGCGGCTCGGTGCGCACGCAGTTCTTCGCCTTCGATCCGATTCGCCTGTTCTACGTCAGCGTCGACATGCCGTCCGGCACCGCGATCGACGTCAGCCTGCGCGAGGCGGAAAAGCTCGAATCCATCGTGCGCCGCCACCTGCAGCCCGGAGAAGCACGCGGCGTCAGTGCCTATGCCGGGGTCAAGTGGACCGACACCGAGCCGCTTTACGGCGAGGCCTACGGCCAGGTCAGCGTCTCGCTCAATCCGCGCACCGGAGACATGCGCGAGGTCAGCGAGGTGGTGGAATCGATGCGGCGCGACATCGAGTCCCTCGACACGCCGGGCAAGGTCGCCTTCACCCAGATTTCCGGTGGTCCCCCCGCGGCCAAGCCGATCAAGCTGCGCCTGCTCGGCGACGATGTCGACGAACTGCGCGCTGCGGCGGCGGAACTCAAGCAAGCAGTCATGGCCATTCCCGGCACGCGCGACGTGATGGACGACGACCTTCCCGGTCGACAGCAACTGGTGCTGCAGCTCGAGGCCGAGGCAGTCAGGCAGGCGGGACTCGATCCCGCCACGGTGGCGCGCCTGGTGCGTCTGCATACCGAAGGCGAGGTCGTCGCCGAAACCCGCTCCGGCGGTGACAAGATCGAGGTAAGGGTGCGTGGCGCCAGCGCCAACCAGGAGAGCACGGGCCTGGCAGACATCCATCAATTGCTGGATGACCCGGTGGCGCTGCCTGACGGCGCAACCACCACCCTGGGCGCGCTGGTCAGGACGGAGGTGCGCACCGGTTCGGGCGGCATCAAGCACTACAACCTCAAGCGCGCGATCACCATCGAATCCGACCTCGACAAGACGCGCATCGACACGATCGAAGCCAACGCCCGCATCGGCGAGGCGTGGGAGGCGATCGAGGCACGCTACCCGAACACCCGCATCGATTTTTCAGGCGAACTCGACGACATCAACGAAAGCCTCGACGCGATGAAGATGCTGTTCCTGCTCGGCATCGGCCTGATCTATCTGATTCTCGCGGCGCAGTTCCGCTCCTACTGGCAGCCCCTGCTGATCTTGCTGACGGTGCCGATGGCTTTCACCGGCGTGGTGTTCGGCCTGTTCGTCACGCAGAATCCGCTGAGCCTCTACACCCTCTATGGCGTCATCGCGCTCACCGGCATCGCGGTCAATTCGGCCATCGTGCTGATCAGCGCCGCCAACGAACGCCTCAAGGCCGGGATGAGCCTCCAGCATGCCACGCTCTACGCCGCACGACGACGCGTCGTGCCGATCCTCATCACCACCACCACGACCATCGGCGGGCTGTTTTCGCTGGCAGTGGGACTCGGCGGCAAGTCGTTGATCTGGGGACCGATGGCTGCGAGTCTGGTGTGGGGACTGCTGGTGGCGACCAGTCTGACCCTGTTCACCATGCCCACCATGTACCGTCTGGCGATGCAGTTGCGCCCAGCGCTGCGTTCCCGTTTCAGGAAGGCCTGAGCCCATGGATCCGCGCCAGCTCGTTCTCGAGTCGTTTCATGCTGCAGTCGCGGCAGCGGATCCTGCACGCTGTCTGCCGGCCTGGCTGCCGCCTCCACCACCTGGTCGTACGCTGGTGCTGGGCGGCGGCAAGGCGGCCGCCAGCATGGCTGCCGCGGTCGAGGCGCACTGGCCTGACGATGCGCCCCTGTCCGGGCTGGTCGTAACGCGTTACCAGCACGGGCTGCCGACCCGGCGCATCGAGGTCGTCGAGGCCAGCCACCCCCTGCCGGACGGCCGGGGTGAACTTGCTGCGCTGCGCATGCTGGAAGTGGCCCACACGCTCGGTTCCGACGATCTGCTGCTGGCGCTGAT
>JBAPWR010000193.1:0-2665 GCA_049283775.1 Thiobacillus sp. | reverse complement strand
TCGGCGCGTGACTCGGCAGATTTGCCGACCGGGGTGATCAGCAAGTCGAATTTCTGGACGCTTGCGGCCAGTTCGGGCGGCAAACGCACGCTGGCCTGCACCAGCGCACTATGGCCCGGCTTGACCCTGACCTCGTCGAAATTGCCGAGATCGAGTGCCTCTTCGGGAATGCCGCGAGCGCTGATGCGGTAGACCACATCCTCGGCTGCCTTGTTGGTGATGCGGATCTGGTAGCGGTTGCGGATGTCGCCGTCGGAAAGCACGACATACAGCGGCTGGCGGATCTGGGTGACGGCGCGATCGAAGCTGCTGCGGGTGGCGATGCTGTAGACCAGATAACCGCTCATCAGCACCAGCGCCACACCGTAACCGATGGTCTTCAGGCTTTTCCAGTTGAGCCTTGGCTTGCCCGGCTGCGCCTCGGCGAGATTCTGCTCTGAGTCGTAGCGGATCAGGCCGCGCGGAAAGTTGAAGGAGTCCATGATGCTGTTGCAGGCATCGATGCACAAGCCGCAGGAGATGCATTTGTATTGCAGGCCGTCGCGAATGTCGATGCCGACCGGGCAGACCTGGACACACAGGCCGCAATCGACGCAGTCGCCGATGCCCTTGTCGTGGCGCTCCGCCAGGGTGCGCTGGCCAGCCCGTGCCGACGCCCGACCATGCTGCGCCTCGCCGCGCCTGACGTCGTAATGCACGGCCAGCGTCTTCGGCTCGTACATCGCGCTCTGGAAGCGGCCATAGGGGCAGACATAGGTGCAGATCTGCTCGCGCATCAGGCCCGCGGCAGCGTAGGTCGAGAGGGTCAGTATCCCGGCGGTGATGTAGGCCGCTGCCGCAGCCTGACCGGTAAAGAACTCGACCACCAGTTGCGGGGCGTAGGCGAAGTAGAGGACGAAGGTGAGCGCCGTCCAGAACGACACCGCCAGCCACGCGCCATGCGTCAGGCCGATCTTGAGGAATTTCTCCCGCTCCCACGGCTGGCGGTAGAGGCGGATGCGTGCAGGCCGCTCGCCCTGGATCTTGTGTTCTATCCAGATGAAAAAATCGGTCCACAGGGTCTGGAAGCAGAAGTAGCCGCAGAATGCCCGGCCGACCAGCCCGGTGACGAAGAACAGCAGGATGGCGGCGATGAACAGCAACAGTGCGAGCCAGACGACATCCTGCGGATAGACGGTGAGGCCGAAAATGAGGAAGCGGCGTCCGGGAAGATCGAACAACACCGCCTGGGCCGGCGCATCATGGCGCGACCAGGGCATCCACGGCAGCAGAAAATAAATCGCGTAGGCCAGCACCAGGACCGACGTCTTGAAACGGCGGAATCGCCCCTTCACCGAGCGGGTGAAGATCGGGATGCGTTTCTGGTAGAGCCCTAGCTGTTCTTCTAAACCTGTCTGCATCACCATTCCGCGAAAGAAAAACCCCCGCGAACGGGGGTCATGTCGGCTGATTCAGCACGCCTGTGCGCTACTGACCGCCACCCAACTCGTGTACGTAGACCGTCAATACCTTGATCTGTTCCGGCGTCAGGCGATCGGCGAAGGAAGGCATCACGCCGCGATTCAGGCCGTTGTAGATCACGCTGCGAATCGCCGCCACTTTTTCCCCCGCATCTTCGGTTGCCGGCACGGCGGCCCACAGCCAGATGCGGTCGGTCAGGTTGGGGGCGCCGATGTCCTGGCGACCCTTGCCGTCGGCGCCGTGGCAGTAGTAGCAGGCCGCGGTTTCCGAGGTGAACAGGCGCTTGCCGGCCTCCGCCTGGTCGGCGTCGTGGGGAATGCCGGAGAGTTGCGCAACGTGGTTCGCGAGCTGGTCGATCTGTTGCGCATCGAGCACCTCGCTGAACGCCGGCATGTGGCCGCGACGACCCTGCATCAGGGTTTCATGGATCTTTTCGTACTGGCCGCCATACAGCCAGTCGTCGTCGGTCAGGTTGGGGAAGAAACCCACCACGCCCTGGCCGCCCTGTTGGTGGCAGGCAGCGCAGTTCTCGGAGAACAGTGCCTTGCCGGCGGAAAGAATGAAGCCGCTCATTTCCGGATCCTGCGCGATCTGCGCGTAGGACGTACTGGCGATCTTGTCGAAATACGGCTTTTGCGCTTCCGCAGCCTTGTTCATGTCTTCCATCAACAGGGCACGGGTGTTCCACTGATGCTTGACAGTCTCACCCTCGCTATTGACGTAGCTTATGTTCGACACGCCGCTGAGCCAGCCCTTGCCGATCGGCCAGGACGGATAGATGGTCCAGTAGATCAGGGCGAACACCACCGTGGCATAAAAGGTATAGATCCACCAGGTGGGCAGCGGGTTGTTGTATTCCTGCAGGTCTCCGTCCCAGGCATGGCCGGTGGTCTGCACGGTCTGTGATTGAAGTTTTTGTTCGCTCATTGCTTGTCCTTCGAGCCTTCCTGATCGTCAAGAAACGGAATGTCGCGATAAGACTCGAGTTGCTTGCCGCGCTTCTTGCTTCCGTATACGTAGATCACGATGCCGATAAAGGTGACGAAAAATATGATCAGCGCCAGCGGCTTGGTGTTTTCCGGTTCCGAGAACCACATCAACCATTCCATACCCAGGTCCTGACGCAGGCCAGATCAA
This sequence comes from Thiobacillus sp., assembly GCA_049283775.1. Lineage (GTDB taxonomy): Bacteria > Pseudomonadota > Gammaproteobacteria > Burkholderiales > Thiobacillaceae > Thiobacillus. The sequence continues at coordinate 67 of JBAPWR010000193.1, read as the reverse complement.
CGGTACTGAACGAACTCGTCGTCCTTGTACTTGCTGAAGTCAACCATGGTGCCCAACACCTGCAGAT
>JBAPWR010000192.1:0-3298 GCA_049283775.1 Thiobacillus sp. | reverse complement strand
GCGCTGGAAAGCGAGGATGCCGAGTTCGCGGTTGATGAGGGTTTCGGGGCTGGGACGATTCATGGGGGCGGCTTCACAAAGATTGGCTATGATAAGGCGCGGCCAACGAATACAACATGACACTTCCATGACGGATACCGCAGTTCCGCTCGAGATCGAGCTCAAGCTTGCGCTGCCGGCGGGGCAGGGCGCGGCCTTCCTGAGCCTGATGGCGCGGCGACGCCGAACACCGGTGAAGCAGGTTTTGCATACCCGTTACTTCGACACTGCGGATTTCGAGCTCGGCCGCCAGGGCATCGCGCTGCGTGTCCGGCGTGCGGGGCGCCGCTGGCTGCAGACGCTGAAAACCGAGGGTCAGCGCGCAGGCGGACTGTCGACGCGCGAGGAGTATGAAACCCCGACGCAGCGTGGCGCGCTCGACTGGATGCGATTTCCCGACGCGGCGCAGGCGCAGATATCTGACGATCTGCGGGAAAAACTCGAAGTCCGCTTCGAGACGCGCTTTGTCCGGACTGCCTGGCAGATCGCAGGGCAGGGCGGGGCACGCATCGAGGTCGCGCTCGACATCGGCACGCTGAGCGCCGGCGATCGCAGCCAGCCGATCTGCGAAATCGAGCTAGAACTGCTGTCAGGTCACATCGATGCGCTTTTTGCGCTGGCGCAGAGCTGGGCGCAACGGCTCGACCTGGTGCCGTTCGACCTCAGCAAGGCCGAGCGGGGTGTGCGTCTGGCGCATGGCGAACCCCCCGGCCCGGTCAAGTCCGTGCCGTTGCTTCTGGATCGCAGCATGACAGTCGAGGAAGGGTTTGCGGCAAGCTGCCAGGCCTGTCTGGCGCAGTTCCAGGCCAACTTGCCAGGGATCCTGTTTGCCACGTCGGGCCAATCTTCCGCAGGGGAGGCGAGCGCTGGGCCCAGAGCGGGGAGCGCTTCACCCTCTGATAAAACTACTAGCCATTCGACTAAGCCCGCAAGCGCGCAAGTTGCTGGTTATCCCCAACCCTCCCCGTCAATCGGTTTGGGCCCAGCCTTGTCCCCCTCTCCCGCTGGCGGGAGAGGGCGGGGAGAGGGAATTGGGGAGGAGGCGAACGCTGGGCCTAAACCTAGCCCTCTCCCCAACCCTCTCCCGCTCGCGGGAGAGGGGGCGAACGAGATGCCCCCTGCGATTGATTACATCGAGTATGTGCATCAGGCGCGAGTGGCGCTGCGGCGTCTGCGTGCGGCTCTGCGGGTCTATCGCAAGGCCTGTGTACTGCCGCCGGCCCTGCTGGACGGATTGCGGACGATTGCCGCCAGCCTCGGGGCTGCGCGTGACTGGGATGTGCTGTGCAGCGAAACGCTGCCGGCGATTGCACCGCATTACGACGATCCGGCGGACTGGCATGACTGGATGATTCGCCTGGAAACACATCGGGCCGGAGTCCGGGAGAACATGCGGCAGGCGCTTGCAGGCGCCCATCCGGGGGCATGGCTGCTGGCGTTCCAGCAGTGGCTGCTGCAGCATGGCTGGCGGACTGCCGCGCCGGAAACCCGCCTGCTGCAGATGGCCCCGCAACTCGACGCCGCCCGCCGCATTCTCAAGAAGGGGCATCGTGGCATAGTCGGGCGTGCACGCGAGTTCGAGGGCCTGAGCCCTTCCGAACGCCACGCGCTGCGCATCGCGATGAAGCGCCAGCGCTATGCTGTCGAATTTTTCCAGGGGCTGTTCAAGCCCGCACGGCAAGTCCGTTATCTTGATCTCGCCCGCGACATCCAGGACAGTCTCGGGCGAGCCAACGATGCCCATGTCGCGCTGACCCTGCTCGACGAACTCGAGGCCGATGCCAGCCGGGCAGGGGGATTTGCCCGCGGCTGGCTGGCGGCGAAAATAGAGGCCGGCCCCGACAGCGAAAGCCCTGCGCTGGTACACGAATTCATCGGCCTGAAGCCTTACTGGTAGATAGCTGCAGGAGCGAATTGCCCTCAACCCGGAGCGGCCGGACTGCGGTTGCCATTTGCCGCAATTGGCCCAATCGCAAAGGAAACACATGGACCTCATACTCTGGCGCCACGCCGAAGCCGAAGACGCCTACCCCGACCTGAGTCGCGCGCTCACCGGCAAGGGCCGCAAGCAGGCTTCCCGCATCGCCGAATGGCTCAACCCGCGACTTCCCGAGGATATCCGCATCATCGCCAGTCCGGCAGTGCGCACGGTCCAGACCGCACAGGCGCTGGGGCGTGAGTTCGAAGTGGTCGATGGCTGTGCTCCGGGCGCGACAGCGGCCCGCATACTCGAGGCGGCGGGCTGGCCGGATTCCACCAGGCCGGTGCTGATCGTCGGTCACCAGCCGGTGCTGGGGCAGATCGCCGCCCGGCTATTGTTCGGCCAGGAGGCGGACCTGTCGATCCGCAAGGCGGCGGTCTGGTGGTTCCATGGCCGTGACCGCTCGGAATCGGAGGTCGCGCTGCGCGCGGTGGTGAATCCGGACTGGTTATAATGACTGCGCCTGCCCACCCGGACACGCAGGCGGAGACAACATGATACGAAGCATCAGGCAGGAGGTCGGGAATTGCCAGGCATCCTGACGTCATTCTGGGAAGGATTCACCGCCGCCAGCCCGCTGCGCAAAAGTGCGCTCGTTCTGCTACTGGTCGTGCCGGTCGCCGCACTGGTGATCGCCTATCTGTGGTTGAACCCGACGCCTTATCGCGTCCTCTATAGCCAGCTGTCCGACCGCGCCGGCGGCGAGGTGATCGCCGCACTGGAGCGCATGGCCATCCCCTATCGACTGGCCGAACCCGACGGCACGATCGAGGTTCCGGCGAATCAACTGCATGCCGCGCGTTTCCGCCTGGCCGCGCAGGGCCTGCCGAAAACCCAAGACGACGCTTTGCAGGCCCTCGACGAATCGCCGAGCATCGGACTGTCATCGCTGCAGGAGCAGATGCGCTATCAGCGAACGCTGGAGACCGAACTGGCCCGCTCGATACAGGGCCTCAGCGGAGTCAAACTGGCGCGCGTCCACCTGGCCCTGCCCAAAACCTCACCGTTTCTGCGCAATGCGCCGCCAGCCACCGCTGCAGTCGTGTTGCAGTTGCAGCCGCAAAGCCGGCTTGCGGACGAGCAGGTCGTGGCGATTCAGTCGATGGTGGCTGCGAGCGTGCCCCGGATGCGCGTCTCCGATGTGCGGGTGCTCGACCAGCAAGGCATGCTACTCGGCGCGTCGGGCAGCGAGGGCCTGCATGAACCGCGCGCCGTGCTGGAACGCGATCTCGCACGACGGGTGCTCGAGGTACTCGGGCCCTGGCTCGGAAACGACAA
>JBAPWR010000191.1:0-3362 GCA_049283775.1 Thiobacillus sp. | reverse complement strand
TTGCGGTAGCCCTCGCAGCGCTGCAGGTCGAACTTGATGTCGCGACCGTGCGTGGCCAGGCTCGCGAAAGTGAAGCGCAGGGCGTCGGTGCCGAACGCGGCAATGCCATCCGGAAATTCCTTGCGCGTGCGTTTCTCGATGCCACTTGCCTGCTTGGGATTCATCAGTCCCTGGGTGCGCTTGGCGACCAAGTCGTCGACCGCGATGCCGTCGATGAGGTCGATCGGGTCGAGCACGTTGCCCTTCGACTTGCTCATCTTCTGGCCTTCGGAATCGCGCACCAGACCGGTGACATAGACCTCGCGGAACGGCACCTTGCCGGTGAAGTGCAGCGACATCATCACCATCCGTGCGACCCAGAAAAAGATTATGTCGAAGCCGGTGACCAGCACCGCGGTCGGCAGGTAGCGTTCGAGCTCCGGCGTCTGCTCGGGCCAGCCCAGGGTCGAGAATGGCCACAACGCCGACGAGAACCAGGTGTCGAGCACGTCGTCGTCCTGCGTGAGCTCGCGGCCGCCGGCCTGCTTGCGCGCCTCTTCTTCGCTGTGGGCGACGTAGAAGTTGCCGTCGGCGTCGTACCAGGCCGGAATGCGATGGCCCCACCACAACTGGCGCGACACGCACCAGTCCTGGATGTTTTCCAGCCACTGGCGATAGGTGGTGGTCCAGTTCTCCGGGACGAACTTCAGCGCGCCCGAATCCACCGCGGCCAGCCCCTGTTTCGCCAGGCCTTCCATGCTCATGAACCACTGGTCGGTGAGCATCGGCTCGACCACCGCATGGGTGCGGTCGCCGCGCGGGATCATCAGTTTGTGCGGCTTGGCCGAGACCAGCAGGCCCTTGGCCTGCAGCTCGTCGAGAATCTGCTGGCGTGCCACGTAGCGATCGAGACCCTGGTATTCGGCCGGCGCGAATTCGTTCATCCTGGCGTCGAGTGTCAGCACGCTGATCGCCGCGAGCTGGTGGCGCTGCCCCACCTGCCAGTCGTTGAAGTCGTGCGCCGGCGTGATCTTGACCACGCCGGTGCCGAACTCGCGGTCGACGTAGTCGTCGGCGATGACCGGAATGCTGCGCTCGGCGATCGGCAGGCGCACGCTCTTGCCGATCAGATTGGCATAGCGCTCGTCTTCCGGATGCACCGCGACGGCGGTATCGCCGAGCAGGGTTTCCGGCCGGGTGGTGGCGACGGTGAGAAAGCCGGAACCGTCTTCCAGCGGATAGTTGATTTCCCAGATGAAACCGTCTTCCTCGGTGCTGACGACTTCCAGGTCGGAGACCGCGGTCTGCAGCACCGGATCCCAGTTGACCAGGCGCTTGCCGCGGTAGATCAGCCCCTCGTTGTAGAGGCGGACGAAGACTTCGGTGACGGCTTTCGACAGGCCCTCGTCCATGGTGAAGCGCTCGCGGCTCCAGTCGGGCGAAGTGCCGAGACGGCGCATCTGGCGGGTGATGGTGGAGCCGGAATGCTCTTTCCAGTCCCACACCTTTGCGAGGAATTTTTCACGGCCGAGGTCATGGCGCGAGATGTTCTGCGCGTCGAGCTGGCGTTCCACCACGATCTGGGTGGCGATGCCGGCGTGGTCGGTACCCGGCTGCCACAGGGTGTTGTCTCCCGCCATGCGGTGATAGCGGGTGAGGGCGTCCATCAGGGTGTGCTGGAAGGCATGGCCCATGTGCAGCGTGCCGGTGACGTTCGGCGGCGGCAGCATGATGCAGTAGGCGGGGGCGTCGGGGTCGTCCCCGCAAGGGGACTCCGATCCACTACGGGCTGAAGCCCGTGTGGAGTCGTATGCACCCGCCTTGAAATAGCCGGCGCTCTCCCACTGGGCGTACCAGCGTTTTTCGATATCTGCCGGTTCGAAGGATTTGGCGAGTTCCATGGCGTGCGCGCAAAGCCGCCATTATCCCAAAAAATGCCGCCGCACGCGTCCACATCCCGAATGAAGATGGCTTGGCGGTGCGGGGGGCAGCAGCTCAGTTCTTGGTTTCGCCCGATGGGGGCCGGGACTTGAGCTTCTCGGCCACCGCGTCGCGGACGATCTCGCGAACGTTCACATCGAGTTGCGACAGCAGCGCGGAGATGGTTTCGTCGAGGTTCTTGCGCAATTCGGAGGCGACCTGCTTTTCCATGATCTGCGACAGCCTGGGAGTGAGTTCGCTCAACAGCTGCTCGGCCATGGTGTCGGTGACTTCGGCGGGTGACGGTTCGGGTTCCACGTTCGTCGTCGGCGCTGGCTGGTCTTGCTTGACGGACTGCTGCGGCGCAGGAGGGGCGGGAGTGGAAGGAGCGGGCGGCACCGACGGGGCTGGTGCTAGGTGGGCGGGGATCGTCCCGCGCTCGATGACGTCGGTCAGTACCGGCAGCCAGGCATCGGGCGCCGGCGCGGCCTCCGTCGACACCTGATCGGGGCCGCCGCGATGCTTCTTCAGCAGCGCGTCCATCTTGTTCAGCAGCGGGTTGTCACTCATGGCGATCCTCGTGCTCAGGTCGGATTGCGCAGGTCGAGCGGGTTGATGGCGTAGCCGCGTTCCTGATAGAAGCGGTAGCGGGCGCGGCTTTGTTCGCGATCATGTTCGTCCTGGCTGACGATTTCCAGCAGCCGCTCGAAACGCGCAAAGGCGGGCGGCCAGTCGTGATGCAGGTTGATCATGACGTCGGGACGGGGCAGCGCATCGGCGTTGGCGCCGATCAGCACAGGCGTCTCGCTCGCCAGCGCATGGGTGTCGCGGCAATGCGGCACGAAACTCAGTGCCGGCGTCGTCCAAAGCATCCGGTCGAGGGCCTCGGCGGTGGCGGTGTCGGGCGCGTACACCATGACCTGCTTGCCCTGCGCATAGGCCTTGGCTGCGAGTCGCCGGGCGATGTCCAGCTTGTCCTCGGCGAAGGTGTAAAAGGTGATTTCCGTCACTTCGGTGCGCGGTTCAGCAGGAAATGCACCAGTAGCGAGACCGGCCGGCCGGTCGAGCCTTTCTCGCGTCCGCCCTTGTACGCGGTACCGGCGATGTCGAGATGGGCCCAGTGGTATTTCTTGGCGAAACGCGACAGGAAGCAGGCGGCGGTGATCGAGCCGGCCGGCCGGCCGCCGATGTTGGCCATGTCGGCGAGACTGCTCTTCAGTTGTTCCTGGTAATCGTCCCACAGCGGCATGCGCCAGACCCGGTCCCAGGCATCGTCGGCGGCGTGCTCGACCTCGCGCGCCAGCGGATCATGGTTGCTGAACAGCGCGCTGGGGTGGCTGCCGAGGGCGATGACGCAGGCGCCGGTCAGGGTCGCCAGGTCAATCACCGCATCAGGTTCGAAACGCTCGGCATAGGTCAGTGCGTCGCACAGGATGAGGCGGCCTTCGGCGTCGGTGTTGAGG
>JBAPWR010000190.1:0-2344 GCA_049283775.1 Thiobacillus sp. | reverse complement strand
GCAGCCTGACGGTGCAGGGGCCAGACGAGCTGACTCCCGGCGTTTACCGCAAGCGCATCAAATCGCTGGCCAGGCAATACGGCTGGTCAGTGGAAGAGTTTCCATTCGACAAGCTGAAGAAGATGGGCGCGGGCGCGTTCTGTGCGGTGGCGCAGGGCTCGCCCGCCAAGGATGCGGCGATCGTGCGAATAAGGTGTGAAGGCGGAAAGGGGAAGGGCAAGGGGTCGAAGAAAGTGGCGTTCGTCGGCAAGGGGATCTGCTTCGATACCGGCGGCCACAACCTCAAGCCGGCCAAGTACATGCAGGGCATGCACGAGGACATGAACGGTTCGGCGGTGGTGCTCGGCATCCTCGCCGCGGCGTCGAAGCTGAAGTTGCCGGTCACGCTGGAAGGCTGGGTGGCGCTCGCCGAAAACCACATCAGCCCTGAAGCCTACCGGCAGAACGAAGTAGTGAAGGCCTTGAACGGCACCACCATCGAAGTCGTGCACACCGACGCCGAAGGCCGCATGGTGCTAGCCGATACCCTGACACTGGCGGCCAAGGGCAAGCCCGACCTCATCGCCGATTTCGCCACCCTCACCGGCACCATGCACTACGCGCTCGGTAGCCGCATGTCGGGTGTGTTCGCCAGTTCCAGCGCGCTCGCCCACCAGGCCTCGCGGGCCGCCACCGCCAGCGGCGAGCGCATCGTCGTCTTTCCCTATCCCGAGGATTACGACAGCAGCCTCGACTCGACCGTCGCCGACGTCAAGCAGTGCAGCATGGAAGGCGAGGCCGACCACATCCTCGCCACCCGCTTCCTTTCGCGCTTCGTCGGCGACACGCCGTGGCTGCACATGGACCTGTCGGGGCACAGCTGCAAGGGCGGACTGGGGGCGGTGATGAGCGACGCCAACGGCTTCGGCGTGGCCTGGGGGATCGCGTTGCTGGACAGCTTGCGGGCTTGATCAAGACATTCCGCCAAGCTGCGGGCGAAGTTGCGCGATAGCCTGGCGGAATGGTGTTGCATGGGTGGATGAGGGCGGGTCAGTCCTTGTGCTTGCCGTGCTTGTTCTTGTAATGGCCGCGATGCAGTCCGTTGTCGTGGCGTCCCTGCACGTAGACCACTTCCTTCTCGACGATGACCTCGCGGGTCACCACCTTGCTTTCCTTCGAACCGCTGGTGGCGATGGCAGCGCCTGCGGCACCGCCCAGCGCGCCACCGATGATCGCGCCGTCGCGGCCGCCAATTGCAGAGCCCACTGCGGCACCGGTACCGCCGCCGAGTGCTCCGCCGATCACCGCCTTGGTGTCGACCGCCAGGGCGGGCGTGGCAAGTGCGGCCAGGGCGACCAGCAGGAGTAGATGCTTGGTTGTCATGTTGATCCTCTCGTATGACGGGTGAATTCCCGCAGTCGAGGTCTGCAAGATCGGTGCCGCTTGGCTATCTGCTTGAATTTCCAGGAGCAGCCGTATCCCGGACCGGACGCGAGGGTGACGTGTTGCGGCAGGCCCTGACGAAAAATGTCAGTCCCTAAAGCTGGTCGGCGAAGAACTTCGCCAGGTAGTCGCTCCAGCCGGCCGGCTTTTTCTCGGTCCACTCGCGGGCTCGGGCGAAGTCGACCTCGAACAATTCCTGCTCGATCCGGCGGACGAAGGCGGGATCCGCGGTGGCGAGATTGGTCTCCTGGTTGATGCGCAGGCTGAGCTTGTCAAAATTGGCCGAACCCACCAGGGCCCAGTCGTCGTAGAGCGCAGCCTTGACGTGGCTCATCCCCGGGTAGGCGTAGACCCGGATGCCGTTGTTGAGAAAAGCGCGGGCGGCGATCAGGTTGGCACTGTTCATGAAGCCGGAGTTGCCGCGGGCAGGCATGATGACGCGCACGTCGACACCGCGCTGACGGGCGCGGATCAGCTCGCTGATGACCATATCCTCCGATACGTAGGGTTGTTCGATCCAGATGCGGGACTTCGCCTGGCGGATCGCGGCGAGTTGGGCGCGCAGGATCTGCGGATCGCCGCTGCGGGTGTAGAGCGGGCGGATGTCGATGTAATCCGGGCGCTCCGCCTCGCTGGCGTGGCTTTCCTTGCGGAACGAGGCAAGGGCGAAGGCGAGGTCGCCGGCGATCCCGGTATGCGCCCAGCGCTTGTCGAAGTCCTTGCGCAGGCGGCCGACGATGGGGCCTTCGACTTCGACCATCAGGTCATGCCACTCGTTGCGGTATTCGCGGCCGATGTTCATGCCGCCGACGAAGGCCTTGCGGCGGTCGACCACGATGACCTTGGTGTGGTCCGAGGTCAGCCAGGGATTGTCGACGACGCGTACCGCGATCTTCGAATCCCGGCGCAGATACTCGGCGAT
>JBAPWR010000189.1:0-4961 GCA_049283775.1 Thiobacillus sp. | reverse complement strand
GGTGATGAACAGCACCGTGACGTCGATGTTTTTCCAGATGTCGATCAGGTGCGACTGCATCTTGGCCCGGGTCTGGGCATCGAGCGCGCCGAAGGGCTCGTCCATCAGCAGAATGCGCGGCTGGTTGACCAGCGCGCGGGCGATCGCGACGCGCTGGCGCATGCCGCCGGAAAGCTGATGCGGATAGGCATCGGCAAATTTATCCAGGCCGACCAGATCCAGCCACATCCGGGCATCGCGCTCGGCCTCGTCCTTGCTCAATCCCTTCATCTGCGGGCCGAACATGACGTTCTTCTTCACCGTCAGCCAGGGAAAAAGGGAATAGCCCTGGAACACCATGCCGCGATCCGGGCCCGGCCCGGTGATGGCCTTGCCGTCGAGCAGGGCTTCGCCCGAGGTGTGACTGTCGAGGCCGGCGAGGATGCGCGCCAGGGTGGACTTGCCGCAGCCGGACGGTCCGATGACGCAGACGAATTCGCGGCGGTGCACGCTGAAACTGACGTTGCGCAAGGCATCCACTTCGCCCTGGGCGGAGCGGTAGCGCTTGCCGAGGCCGCGCACTTCGAGAATGGTTTCACGCTGCTTGATGCGCGCGAAGCGGGCGCGCACCTCGTCCGATTGGTCCAGGTAGCTGGGCAGATCGTCCATGGCTTATCTCCGGTCCTGGGTGCGGTCCCAGGGAAACAGGCGCTTGCCCATTCGCGCCAGGATCAAGTCGGTGCCGAAGCCGATGATGCCGATGATCATGATCGCCGCGTAGACATTGTCGAAGTTCTGGTAGCGCGCCTGCTGGGTGATGTAGAAGGTGATGCCCGAGCTGGTGCCGATCAGCTCGGCGACGATCAGGTAGGTCCAGGCCCAGCCGAGGAGGATGCGCTGGTCGCGGTAGAGGTCGGGCAGGATGCCGGGGACCACCACCTTGGTCAGCAGCTTGACGCCGCGGGTGCCCAGGGTGCGTGCAGCCTCGACGATGGTCGCTTCGAGCTTGCGCGTGGTATTGGCGATGATCAGCACCTGCTGAAACAGGGTACCGATGACGATGATGGCGATCTTGGGCCCGTCGTAGATACCCAGGACGGCCACCGCCAGCGCGCCGAAAGCGGGCGCGGGCAGGTAGCGGAAGAATTCGACGAAGGGTTCGGTCAGGCGTCCGAGGCTGGCGTAGGTCCCGGCCAGGATGCCGAGCGGCACGCCGATGAGGGACGAGATGAGGAAACCCCAGAAAATGATCTGGATGCTGTGCCACAGGCTTTCGTGCAGCCAGGGTGCATCCTTTTGCACGGGCTCCTTGGTGAAGCCGGTGTAGAAGGCCAGCGCTACTTCATGCGGCGCGGGCAGATAAATAGGGTTGGCCGGCTTGCCGGCCGGGAGGGCGAGGTTCTGCTCCCTCGCATAGGCCAGCTCGTCGTCGAACTGCGGCCTGTCGACCAGCATGCCGACCTGGAAATAATCGACACCGCCGGGAACGGTGACCTCGACCTTAGGGTGCCAGAGGAACGGGACATAGCTCACCAGACTCCAGACGAGCAGCGGCAGCAGAAACGAACCAACCGTCAGCAGCACCCGCCGGCGCTTATCGGTTTCGGTCAGCATGGCGATCAGGCTCATTTCTGCTACGCGCCCCGGCTTACTTGGCGAAGGTGAAGGACGCGTCGAGATAGCTGTTCACGTCCTGAGGCTTCTTGTACACCTCGTTGGCGACGTTGAACTCATCCGCAATCTTGGTCGAGCCGTACAGGGTCTTGAAGCCATCGCCCTTGACGTAGATCTTCTTCGCCTCGTCGAGGCTCAGGAGCTTGGTGCCCTTGAGCAGCGGAAGATAGGCCTCGGGCGACACGCCGACGCGCGCAGCCATGATCTTCACCGCATCCGGCTGGGTCTTGGGATCGTTGATGTACTTCACCACGCGGTCCCACACCTTCACGACCTTGAGCCAGTCGGCGCGGCGCTGCTTGGCACTCGCCGGATTGACGGCCAGCACGTCGTAGATCAGGCCGGGTTCGTCGGCGGACGTGTAGATCGGACGTGCACCCGGGACCGCCTTCAGCGCCTGGCCGGAAATCGGCTGCCAGGCACCCACTGCGGCGACATCACCGGATGCCAGCATCTGCGGCATCTCGTTGGTCTTCGCGTTGACCAGCGTGACTTCGGACTCCTTCATGCCCGCCTTCTTCAGGCCGTTGAGCAGCAGCAGGTGCTCGACGAAGCCCATCTCCACCGCCACTTTCTTGCCCTTCAGGTCCTTGATGGAGCGCACACCGGGCTTGCCGATGATCATGTCGTTGCCGTTGGAGTAGTCGTTGATCAGGATCATGACGCTCTTGCCACCCGCTGCGCCGGTGACGAGCGCATCGCCGTTGGTCATGGTCACGGCGTCGAGCTTGCCTGCGGCGAAGGCATCCATGGACGCCGTGTAGTCGAACCATTCGAACTGCACCGGTACGCCCGCTTCCTTGAACCAGCCCTTGTCGATGGCCACTTGCCAGGCCACCCAGCCCGGCCAGTCGCTATAGCCGATCTTGAGAGGTTGGGCGGCTTGCGCCGAAAAGGAGAGGACTGCGGCGGCCGGGATCACCAGCCGGGTCAACAGCGTCTTGAGGGTGCTTGCGATGTGCTTCAGATTCATGGTGGGCTCCTGGCTGAAAAGTATTACCAAAATGAATATTCGTAATATTCACCTCTCAGTTAGCAACCACCGTGCCAGATGCTTTTTAACGTACATCTATATGATTAATAATATATTTTTCCGTTTGCTTGCCTGCGCAAGCGATACAGCTCCAGCGTTCTTTTGGTGCGTAGCCGCACTTTTTTGGCCGGCAAGTGAACAAAGACCCAAGCGATGCATCCCCCTGCTCGCGCTTGCCAAAGCGCGCCATCAAGATTCCGTGCAATCCAAGTCATGCAAAAAAAAGGGCGCCCTGCAGGACGCCCCATAACCCTTGGAGAAGGTTTGTTGATTAAGCGTTGTAGGCCCGCTCGCCGTGGCTGGCGGTGTCGAGACCTTCGCGCTCCTGCTCTTCGCTGACGCGCAGACCGATGGTCATGTCGACCAGCTTGAAGGCCACGAAGGCGACCACGCCCGACCAGACGATGGTGAGCAGCACGCCCTTGGCCTGGATGATGACCTGGCCGAGCATCGTGTAGCCGTCGACACCCACGCCGCCCAGTGCCGGCGAGACGAAGATGCCGGTGCCGATGGCGCCGATGATGCCGCCGACACCATGGATGCCGAAGACGTCGAGCGAATCGTCGTAGCCCAGCGCCTTCTTCAGGCCGGTGACGCCCCACAGGCAGACCACACCGGCAATCGCGCCGAGGACGATCGCACCCATCGGACCGACCAGACCCGCAGCCGGGGTCACCGCCACCAGACCCGCGACGATGCCGGAAGCGAGACCGAGCATCGAGGGCTTGCCGCGCAGCATCCATTCCGCGAACATCCAGGCCAGACCTGCAGCCGCAGGCGCCAGCATGGTGTTGATGAAGGCCAGCGTCGTGCCGCCGTTGGATTCCAGGTTGGAACCGGCGTTGAAGCCGAACCAGCCCACCCACAGCAGCGAAGCACCGATCATGGTCATCGGCAGGCTGTGCGGCGGCATCGCGTCACGGCCGTAGCCGACACGCTTGCCCAGCACCAGGGCGCCGACCAGGGCTGCGATACCGGAGTTGATGTGCACCACCGTGCCGCCAGCGAAGTCGAGGTCGCCCGCTTCGAACAGGTAGCCACCGGTTGCCCACACCATGTGGGTGATCGGCAGGTAGGAGAAGGTGAACCACAGCGCACCGAACACCAGCAGGGCGGAGAACTTCACCCGCTCGGCCAGGCCGCCGGTGATCAGCGCCACGGTGATCGCCGCGAAGGTCAGCTGGAAGCCCACGAAGATGAACTCGGGGATCACCACGCCATCGCTGAAGGTCGCCGCCGTGCTGTCTGCGGTGATGCCTGCCAGGAACATCTTGGACAGGTCGCCGATCATCCAGTTGAGACCGCCGCCATCACCGAACGCCAGCGAGTAGCCATAGACCACCCACAGGAGCGAGATCAGGCAGAAGATCGCCATCACCTGGGTCAGCACCGACAGCATGTTCTTGGCGCGCACCAGGCCGCCGTAGAACAGGGCCAGACCGGGGATGGTCATCATGATGACGATGATGGTGGAAAGCATCATCCAGGTGGTGTCGCCCTTGTCCGGTACCGGTTCGGCGGCAGCGGCTTCCTCGACGGGTGCAGCCTCCGGCGTGACCATGGCATCGACTGCCTCGACCACCTCGGATGCTGCTTCGACCACCGGTTCCACCGCCTCTTGCGCCAGACCCAGACCCGGTGCGAGAAGGAAGGCCATCAGGCCCAACGAAGCAAATAGCTTTTTCATGTTCACACTCCTCACAGGGCATCAGGTCCGGATTCGCCCGTGCGGATGCGCACGACCTGTTCCAGACTGGTGACAAAAATCTTGCCGTCGCCGATCTTGCCGGTGTTGGCGGCCTTCTCGATCGCCTCGATCACGCGCTCCAGCAGATCGGCCTTGATGGCCACTTCGATCTTCACTTTGGGCAGGAAGTCGACCACGTATTCCGCGCCGCGATACAGCTCGGTGTGGCCCTTCTGGCGCCCAAACCCCTTCACTTCGGTAACCGTCAGGCCGGTGACGCCGATGGCCGACAAGGCCTCGCGCACTTCGTCCAGCTTGAACGGCTTGATGATTGCCGTTACGAATTTCATGTCGTCTCCCAATTCAGGACAGGGGAAAAAATGGAGCGGGCGTTTGCACCGCTCCGGTCAGTCAATCGATCAGAAGGACTTGGCAACCGAGAAGGTGAAGGTGTTGTCACCCAGAAACTCTCCGTTGGCATCGGTCCAAACGCCCTCGTCGGCATCCGTGTCGCTGTACTTCACCGCAACGGTGAAGCCATCGCCGAGCTTGCCCAGCTTGCCCATGTCGTAGCTCGCGCCAACGCTC
>JBAPWR010000188.1:0-3909 GCA_049283775.1 Thiobacillus sp. | reverse complement strand
CCACCACGATCAGGAAGATGCCCAGGGCGGCAAGCAGATCGTCACGCTGCAGCTTCGGGCGTGCAGGCAGGTCGGTCAGGGCCAGGAGCCGCCCATGCATCGCCTCGACTTCGGTCGATGAAATCAGCCTCGCGCCGGGTGTTGAAGACAAGGCATCACGCAGCATCCTGCGGCCGGCTTCAGCATTCGCGCCGCGAATCGACCGCACCAGCGTGAACATCCGGCCGCGATCGGTGATGGTGCGAACCAGATACATGACCGCGTCGACCAGACCCCAGGCAATATTGCAGCCGAGGGCGGCAGCCAGCATGGTCTCGATCTCCTGGCGATCTGCCGTGGCCATCGACACGACGCCGACGAAGGTGAGCGCCATGAACAGGCCGAAGATCAACTCCGACACCCGGTCCACGGGGTTGAGCAAGGGCTGGCGAGCAGCTTGCCCGACCGGCTGCAGTTCAGCCATGGCCATCCCTCGACGATGCGGCGCCACGCGCCTGGTATGCGTCGACGGCCTGTTCCACCGTCTGGAACATGCGCTCGCGTCCCAGCCGCTCTGCCAGTGGGGTGCGCCGCACCAGATCCAGCGCCTCCGGATTGAGTGCGGCGAGCCAGAGTTCCACGCCGCGCTGCCGCAGCCTCTCCTCGGCCTCGACCAGTGTCTTGAGGGAGGTGTACTCGAGCCCGGGGATCGCCGAACAATCCAGCAGCGCAACTCGCGGCGAACTTGCCTGCAACAGCTCAGTCAGCTTCATCGCGACATTTTCCGCGTTGCCGAAATAGATGCGCCCCTCGGGCCGGGCAATCAGCAAACCCGGGATGGCCTCGTCATCCGGATGTCCGGCCGAGCGCGGCCGGAAGATGTTGCTGCCGGGCTTGCGCCGGATCTCATCGACGCGCGGATTGTTGGCCAGCGACATCAGCCCCACCAGCGACAGCACGATCGCTACCAGGATGCCCTTCAGTGTGCCGAGCATCATCACCCCGAGGCAGGCGACCAGGGCCCAGCGGAACTCCATGGTGCGCACCCGGCGGATGGCCGCCATCTCCTGCGGACTCACCAGGCCGATCGAGTAGGCGATGACCACCGCCGCCAGCGTAGCGTGCGGCATCAGCGCCAGTACCGGCGCGAGGAACAGCAGCGTGGCGAAAGCCACCGCCGCGACCACCAGCGAGGCAGCCTGGGTCTGCGAGCCGGCATTGCGACTCACCGCCGTCTGCGAGGTACCGCCGCCGGCGGGCATCGAACCGATGAACGCACCCGCGGCATTCGCGGCTCCGATAGCGAACAGTTCGCGATTGGCGTTGATGGTCGGATCGGTCATGCGCTGGAAGGCGCGCGCCGCCGCGATCGACTCGGTGAAGGAAATCAGCGCGATGCCGGCCGCCGCCGGCCACATCGCCTGGAACAGGGAAGGCTGCGGCATTTGCGGCATCGGGAAGCCACCCTGGATTGCCCCCACCACGCTTACGCCAGCCGCTTCCAGTCCGACCACGGCCGAGGCAGCGATGCCAGCCGCCACGGCAAGCAGGGGCGCCGGCGACTTGGGCATGAAGCGCTTGGCGAAAAAGATCACCGCCAGGGTTCCCAGGGCGACGGCCAGTGTGTTCCAGGACAGTTCTGGAGCATGGGTGAAGATCGACATCACGTCGCGAAAGAAGCCTTCCTTGTGGATGTGTATGCCGAGCAGCTTGGGAACCTGGTCGACGACGATGACGAAGCCCACCCCGGCCTTGAATCCGGTCAGCACCGGCTCGGAAATGAAATTAGCCAGGAAGCCCATTTTCAGGACGCGCGCGGCGATGAGCATCAGGCCGACCAGGATGGAAAGCGTCGCTGCCGCGGTGAGGGGATCGAGCCCGGGATTGTTGCGCAGCGCTTCGCCGATGGCGGTCGCGCAGAGGATCGCGATCGGCGTGGTGGTGCTGACGGAGAGGACGCGCGAGGAACCAAGCACCGCGTAGACGGCCATCGGCACCAGCGCGGCGAACAGGCCGGCCTGCACCGGCAGCTGCGCGATGGTGGCGTAGGCGAGTGCCTTGGGCACCACCACGGCGGAAGTCGTCAATCCCGGAATCAGGTCGGCGGCCCACGACCTGCGCTGCTCGCCTGCCTGGCGGATATCGTTCGTCATCGGCCCTCCCCCTCGGAAATATCATCGCCGGCCGCCGTGCACCTTCGCTCAGGGCACAACCAGCCGCAGCGTAAGCCTACCCCGGGCGCGTCCCGATGCAATTAGACCTTGGTCCATGTCGGCTTGTCCATCTGCGGCGCATTGGCCGCGCGGTCGGCGGCAACATGCGCCGTGCAAGGATGTATATTGAGATCAAAGCGTCGAGTTCCTGCGCGTGCGGTCGCTTGTGACCAAAAAAAAAACGAATAGCCCCGATTTTCAGTCTGACGACCCGCGACAAACCTATGAGCGATCCCTCCTCGCCCCTCCCCGCCCCGCAGCGGGGGCGTGTCGTGCGCCCGCAGGCCGTACTCGAACAGATGGGCTGGATCCGCTGGTTCCCCGGTCTGCTGACCTTGCGCAGCTACGAGGCGGCCTGGCTGCGCCACGACATCGTCGCCGGATTGGTACTGACGACGATGCTGGTTCCGGTCGGCATCGCCTATGCGGTGGCGTCGGGCGTGCCGGGCATCTACGGCCTCTACGCGACGATCGTCCCGCTACTGGCCTACGCGCTGTTCGGACCCAGCCGCATCCTGGTGCTGGGGCCCGACTCCTCGCTGGCGGCAGTCATCCTCGCCGTCGTCCTGCCGCTGTCCGGCGGCGACCCGATGCGCGCCGTCGCCCTGGCGGGCGCAATGGCGATCGTTTCGGGACTGGTATGCATCGTCGCCGGTCTCGCCCGGCTCGGCTTCATCACCGAGCTGTTGTCGAAGCCGATCCGCTATGGCTACATGAACGGCATCGCGCTGACGGTGCTGATCAGCCAGCTGCCCAAGCTGTTCGGCTTCTCGATCGACAGCGTCGGACCGCTCAAGGACCTGTGGACGATCGCCGCCTCGGTAGTCGACGGCATGGCGAACTGGACCACCTTCGCCGTCGGCGCCAGCGCCCTGGTCGCAATTCTTCTGCTCAAGGGCAGCAAGCTCATTCCCGGCATCCTCGTCGCCGTCGTCGGCGCTACCGTCCTGGTGGGTATGCTCGATCTCGGCGAGCGCGCCGGCGTCGCAGTGCTCGGATCGCTGCCGCAGGGACTGCCCGCCTTCGCCATCCCCTGGATCAGCTGGGACGATCTCGGCAAGGTGGTGATCGGCGGGCTGGCTGTCGCCCTGGTCTCGTTCGCCGACACCAGCGTGCTGTCGCGGGTCTATGCGGCGCGCCTGCGCACCCCCGTCGATCCCAACCAGGAAATGGTCGGGCTCGGCGTCGCCAACCTCGCCGCCGGATTCTTCCAGGGCTTCGCCATCAGCAGCAGTTCTTCGCGCACGCCGGTGGCCGAGGCGGCCGGCGCCAGGACCCAGCTGACCGGCGTGGTCGGCGCGATCGGCGTGGCGCTGTTGCTGGTCGTGGCGCCGAATCTGCTGCGCGATCTGCCGACCACCGCGCTCGCCGCGGTGGTGATCGCCTCGGCCATCGGCCTGTTCGAGTTCGCCGATCTGCGCCGCATCTGGCGCATCCAGCGCTGGGAATTCTGGCTCTCGGCAGTCTGCACCGCCGGCGTCGCGGTGCTCGGCGCGATTCCCGGCATCGGCCTGGCGATTGCGATCGCCGTCATCGAGTTCCTGTGGGACGGCTGGCGCCCGCACTTCGCCGTGCTCGGCCGCGCCGACGGCGTCAAGGGCTACCACGACATCAGCCGCTATCCAGACGCACGTCGCATTCCCGGGCTGGTGCTGTTCCGCTGGGACGCCCCCTTGTTCTTCGCCAACGCCGAGCAGTTCCGCGAACGCGTTCTGGA
>JBAPWR010000187.1:0-1906 GCA_049283775.1 Thiobacillus sp. | reverse complement strand
CCCTGGCTGGCCAGAAACAGACGAAGGGACTGGTCCGTGTCAGCCGACACCGCGATATTCCAGCGTACTGTGCTCATGAGTGCCTCGTGATTGATGTCTGGGTGTTTGTGTGTTTATACACCTTTAGAAATTATTCGACCAAGGCGCATAGGGACCGTTATTAATTTGTCGTTGCGAGAAGCACGGAGACGCCGCAATCCAGAAATGCCCGCTTAATCAATACGCTGGATTGCCGCGCTTGGCTCGCAATGACGAAAAATTGCCGACAAACTGAAAAATTGGGGTCAGACCCCGAAATTTACGTGGCTCAATTCGGGTACCTCGCCGCCATAAACAACCCGGTCAGGCCGATGCCGGCCAAGCAACGTCCAACCCCAGCACCCTCGCGGCTTTATTGAGTCGGTTATCGAAGCAACTGAATGCCACCCCGCCCGGCGCGACGGCCAGAATCTCAAAGGCGGCGGCCAACTGAACACTGTCATAAGCGCGTAGCGCGAAAGTCTCGGCAAATTCCCCTGCGCGTTCGGCCACAGTCTGGGTGACTTCGACGATGAAGAAATGCGGCCAGTCGCGAGCCAGCGCCTGGCGTGCGGCGGTGATGGCGGCTTCGTCGGCGGCTACTTCGCGCGCACGGCGCGCAAACGCCGCGCAGGCCTCGGCCCAGGCAATGCGGCACACCGCGACGGTTTCGGCCCGGGCAACTGAAGCGTGGACAACCGGGCTGTCGGCTTCGACGATGTAGAGCTTGACCAGCGCGGAGGTGTCGAGAAACAGAATCACCAGCGCGCTACCCGCGATCTTCCAGCACGAGAGTGGACACGGGCTTGCCGCCCTGCGACAGGGCGATGTGCGCACCCTGCGGCTTTTGGCCGTCCCATTGCGCGGCGCCTCGGGCGATCAATTCGTCCAAGGCCGGCGTGCCGGATTCGGGAACACCAGTGACGCGGGCAACAACGCGGCGGTGGGAAGTGATTTCCAGCGCGGTGCCTTGGCGAGCTTGGGCCAGGTAGCGCGACAGATGGGCTTTCAACTCTCGGATGGATACCTGCATTTGTGGTCTCCAGCATTGCCTTAACAAGGCCAAATGTAGTCTTATTTTAAGAGTGGGGCAACCCCCTCAAGCGGGAGCGGGTCCTGCGCACCTCGTCGCTATCCGCGGAAGGCAACCCCGTTTCCGCATCGCAGGCATGGAACGCACCTCAGGGTCGCCCGACGGCAAGAATCAACAACGGGACGTAACAGGTAAGGCTGAGGGCCGTTCCGGGCCTTTCGCTTGGAACGGTCAGCCCCCCTCCTTCAGCCAACGCGCCGCATCACGCGCGAAGTACGTCAGCACCCCATCCGCCCCCGCCCGTTTGAATCCCAGCAACGCTTCCAGCGCGCACGCGCGCTCGTCGAGCCAGCCGTTCTGCGCCGCGGCCTTCAACATGGCGTATTCGCCGCTGACCTGATAGGCGTAGGTGGGGGCGCCGTAGGCGTCCTTGATGCGGCGGATGACGTCGAGGTAGGGCATGCCGGGCTTGACCATGACCATGTCGGCGCCTTCCTGCAGGTCGAGGCCGACTTCCCACAGCGCCTCGTCGCTGTTGGCGGGGTCCATCTGGTAAGTGTACTTGTTGCCCTTGCCGAGGTTGGCGGCGGAGCCGACGGCGTCGCGGAACGGGCCGTAGTAACTCGAGGCGTATTTGGCAGCGTAGGCGAGGATGCGGGTGTGGATCTGGCCGGCGCCTTCCAGCGCGGCGCGCAAGGCGCCGACGCGGCCGTCCATCATGTCGGAGGGGGCGACGACGTCGGCGCCGGCCTGGGCGTGGACCACCGCCTGCTGCGCCAGCACCGCGACCGTTTCGTCGTTCATGACGTAGCCGCTGTCGTCGATCAGGCCGTCCTGGCCGTGGCTGGTGTAGGG
>JBAPWR010000186.1:0-2545 GCA_049283775.1 Thiobacillus sp. | reverse complement strand
CTCGCGCATCTGGCGGAATGACCATGAACCCACCTGATCTGGTCAGCATCCTGATTATCGGCGGCATCGGACTCGTCGCCATCGGCGCGGTCGGCATGGCCGTGTCGCGCCATCTGCTGCGTCTGGTGCTGGCGCTGGCCATCGCCGAGGCGGGCGCCAACCTGCTGCTGGTGCTGGCCGGCTACCGCTGGGATGCGGCGGCGCCGATCCTGACCGGCACCGTGACCCGGCCCATGGTCGATCCGGTGCCGCAGGCGCTGGTGCTGACCGCGATCGTCATCGGCGTCGGGGTGCAGGCCCTGGCCGTGGCGCTGCTGATTCGCGTCAAGGAAGCCTACGGCACGCTCGACATTCGTGAACTGAAGACCCGCGTCGAACAGGACATTTGCGGCGCGGCCGGCATCGCGCCGCCAGAAAGCGCAAACAAACCGGGGAGCAGCCAGCCCTACCCCGTGCCGGCCACATCGAGGGAGTCCGCATGAACGCGCTCGCGCTGCCGGTCGTCCTGCCCCTCCTCGCCGCCTTCCTGGTGCGGCCGGCTGGACTCGTATCGGGCAGGCTGGCGAGTGTGTTCGGCCCGCTGGTGCTGCTGCTTTGCGCGGGCCTGCTGATCAATTTCGCGCTGATGGCCAATGGCCAGCCGTTCAGCGCCAATATCGGAGGATTCGCGCCGCCCCTCGGCATCGTCTTCTATGCGGATTCGATTGCGCTGCTGTTCGCCATCGCGGTGCCGGTTTTCGCGTTGCTGTTGTGGCCGCGCGAAGCGATGCAGGCAGGCGGAGAACGCATCAGCGCGCTGATGCTGCTGCTCGTCGGTTCCGGCACCGGCATGGCGCTTTCCGGCGACCTGTTCAACCTCTACGTGTTCTACGAGTTGCTGGCGGTCGCCTCGTTCGGGCTGGTCGCGGCCAGCGGCACACCACGCGCCTGGGCCGCCACGGTACGCTACCTGCTGATCAGCGGTTTCGGCTCGGTGCTCGCCCTGATCGGCGTGGCGCTGATCTACGCGCAGACCGGCACGCTCAATCTCGCCCAGTTGTCCGAATTCGCACCCGAACTGCTCGCCGGCCCGCTCGGCCTCGCCGCCTTCGCGTTCCTGCTGGTCGGCTTCGGGGTGAAGGCCGAGCTGTTCCCGGTCAATGCCTGGGTGCCCGAGGTGTACGCCACTGCGCCGAAGCGGGTCTCCGCGCTGCTGGCGGGCGTGGTCTCGAAGCTGGCCATCCTGGTGGTGCTGCGTCTGATCCTGCTGGTGTTCGATACGCCGGAGGCTCGCCAGCTGCTGCTGGTCCTCGGCCTGATCGGCCTGGTCAGCGGCGAACTGGCGGCCTGGCGCGCGCGCGACCTGCCGCGCATGCTGGCCTTCTCCTCGATCGGCCAACTCGGCCTGCTTTTCATGGCCATGTCGATCCCCGGCGTTGCCGGTCTCGTCGCTGCACTGGCCGTGGCGCTGCATCATCTGCTGATGAAACCGGCGCTGTTCCTGCTGGCGGAACGCTGGCATGGCGGCCTCGAGAATCTTGCCGGCGCCGGGCGCAAGGCGCCGCTGGCCGCGGGACTGTTCACCCTGTTCGCGCTGTCGCTGCTGGGCGTGCCGCCCCTGCCCGGCTTCTGGGCCAAGCTGGTGCTGCTGCTGGGCCTCGGTGAGCAGGATGCCTTGCTCGCGCAGGCGGCCATCGCCGGCGTGCTGCTGATGGCCGTGGTCGAGGCGCACTACCTGTTCCGCCTGGTGGGGCTGCTGTATGCCCGAACCGAACATGACGGGCCGCCGCACCGCACCGGCGATCTCGCCGTGGCCAGTCTGCTCGGCGTGGTGCTGCTCGCCAGCATGCCGGTGTTGCCGGTGCTGGCCGATGGCCTCGGCTGGATGGCCACACAGGCATCGGACATCGCGTCCTACCGCGCCGTGATTCTCGGCAGCGCCCCTGCGGGAGTCGCACCATGAACCTGAATCCGCTCGACCTGCTGTTCCTGATCGCCGGGCTCAACCTGCTGGCGATGCTGCTTGTCGGCAACTGGCGCGGTGCCGGCATCCTGGCGACGGTCGCGTATGGCGCGCAACTGCTCGCGCTGTTCCTGATCGCGGCGCCGACGACGGCCAGCTTCGGCTTCTCCGGTTTCGGCTTCACGCTCGGCTGGCACTTCGATGCCCTGGCCTGGCTTTTCGCCGTCATCACCGTGGCCTCTGCCCTGGTCGCGAGCTGGTATGGCTCGGGTGAATGGCTGCGCCGCTTCACGGGCAGCCGCCGCCTGCTGCTGAGTGCCCTCGCCGCCAACGTGCTGGCGATGCTGCTGCTGCTCGGCAGCGGCGATCTGCTGACCCTGTTCGTCGGCTGGGAAGCGACGTCGTGGGCCGGTTTCCTGCTGATGGCGCTGGCCGGCGGCGTGGCACGCGAGGCCGCGCTGAAATACCTGGTCTACGCCATCGCCGGGGCGATGGCCCTGCTCGCCGCCCTGGTCCTGCTGTTCAAGACCGGGGGCTCGTTCGATTTTTCCGCGGCGGCAGCCAGCCTGGATGGCATGGGCGCCGCGCCGCTGTGGGGACTGA
>JBAPWR010000185.1:0-2089 GCA_049283775.1 Thiobacillus sp. | reverse complement strand
GATCGTGCTGGTCGCGCTGCTGTTCCTCACCCCGCTGCTGTACCACCTGCCGCAGGCCGTGCTGGCCGCCATCATCATCATGGCGGTGGGCGGACTGGTCAACGTCGAGGCCATCAAGCATGCCTGGAAGGCGCACAAGCACGACGGCACTGCCGCCATCGTTACCTTCGTCGCGACGATCTTCTTCGCGCCGCACCTCGACAATGGCATCATCGTCGGCGCCGGCCTCGCCATCGTCCTGTTCCTGCTGCGCACGATGAAGCCGCGGGTGGCGCTGCTCGGGCGTTATTCCGACGGCACCCTGCGCGACATCAAGGTCAACCCGGACCTGCCGACCAGCGAGCACATCATGGCGATGCGCTACGACGGTTCGCTCTATTTCGCCAACGTTTCCTACTTCGAGGACACCGTGCTCGAGGCGCTGGCGTCGCGGTCCAAGGCCAAATACGTGCTGATCGTCGGCGATGGCATCAACCAGATGGACGCGTCGGGCGAGGAAGTGGTGCACCATCTGGTGGAACGCCTGCACGACGCCGGCGTGACGCTGGTGTTCTCCGGCCTGAAGAAGCAGGTGCTCGACGTGATGCGGCAGACCGGCCTGATGGATGCGGTCAGCCAGGAAAACATCTTCGCCACCGAGGACCAGGCTATCGCCGCGATCTACGAGCGACTCGGCGACGAGGCGCGTGACGACCTGTTCTGCACGGTGAAACCGGCTGCGGCCTGATTGCCCTGACCTGAAGGCGACCATGGAAATCAATTCCATCACCAAGAAGCTGCTGTTCAACACCATCCGTGTGGATACCGTGCTGGAGGACGGCAGCGAGGGCTCGGGCACCGCTTTCGTCGTCAGTCACGCCGATGCCCGCGGAAACCATACCTTCATCGTCACCAATCGCCATCTGGTCGATGGCGTGCGGCGCGGTGGCCTGGTGTTCACCCAGAAGCGCAATGGCCAGCCGGTGTTCGGCCAGCGCTTCCAGCTCAACATCGAGGATTTCCCGCACGCCTGGTTCATGCATCCCGATCCCGAGGTCGATCTCGCGATCATCCCGATGCGGCCGCTGGAGCAGGCTGCCCGCGACCAGGGCGTCGAGCTCTATTACCATGCCATCGACAGCCGGCTCGCCCCCGATGCCGCCACCCTGCGCGCGCTCGACGCGCTGGAGGAAGTGCTGTTCGTCGGCTACCCGAGCGGGGTATGGGACCAGGTCAACCTGATGCCCATCCTGCGCCGCGGCACCACTGCCACGCCGATGGCCCTCGACTTCGAGGGGCGCCAGGAATTCCTCATCGACGCCGCGGTGTATCCGGGTTCGAGCGGTAGCCCGGTGTTCGTCTACCAGCCCGACACCTTGCGCCCGACGCAGAGCGTCGGCAAGAAATTCCTCTTCGCCGGCGTGGTCGCCGCGGTGTTCTTCCGCGAGGAGGCCAACCATCTGGTACATGTCCCCGTACCGGCGAACAACCACGGCATGGTGATGGGCTCGGAAATGATCGACCTCGGCCTGGTGATCAAGGCGCAGGCGGTGACCGACGTCATCAATGCCTACCTGGGCAAGTGGATCGACTGAACTGGGGGAACACGCAATGCAAGACAAGATCACGTATCCCGGATTTCACAACGATACCCACGGCATGACCGTTCTGGGCCGGGTCGTCCTCGACGGCTGGCTGTTCGGGCTCATTCCGGAGTCCGAGGACTGTGCCGGCTGGGACCTGCAGCGCATGCAGAAGCTGATGGGTGAAGTCGAGCAGGTCTGGGACAAGTACGGCAACCTGCCGAGCCGCCTGCCGGAAGAGATGCGGCAACGGCACGCGGAACTGTATGCCCGGGCCACCGCTCAGGCGCGAGACAAGGGCTGGGACCCGGAGTTGGGCGACGAAGACTGAGCACGGGCAAGGGTGATGTCGTCGTGGTCATCCGTCGACTGCGAATAACCAGAAAGCCTGCCGGCGTCGCGGGCAGGCAGGCGTAACAAGGCAGGGTTCAGGCCCTGAATGCGGAACCGAATGATCCTGCCTGGCGTCTCTTGAAGAATTGGGGAGGATGGGTGCAGCAGGTCGTGTTCCTGTGGTTGTCGAGTCT
>JBAPWR010000184.1:0-4648 GCA_049283775.1 Thiobacillus sp. | reverse complement strand
GCCTTGAGGTATTCGGTCACCGCGCGCGAACCGGGGCCGAGGCTGGTCTTGACGTGGGAGGGGGTGTAGAGGCCGAGTTCGACCGCCTTCTTCGCCAGCAGGCCGGCGGCGATCATCACGCCGGGGTTGGAGGTGTTGGTGCACGAGGTGATCGCGGCGATGACGACATGGCCGTGGCGCAGCTCATGGCCGCCCTCGACGCTGAACGTGCGACGCAGATCCTCCGCGGTCTTGCCGTAGCCGCCTTCTTCCTTGGGCTTCTGCACCAGGGCTTCGAAGGTCTGTTCGATCTGCGCCAGCGGGATGCGGTCCTGCGGCCGCCTGGGGCCGGCGACCGAGGGTTCGACGCTGGACAGGTCGAGGCTGAGCGTCTGCGAAAAATCGATGTCGCCCGACTTCGGAATGCCGAACAGATGTTGCGCCTTGTAGTAGGCGCGGATCAGTTCGACCTGGTCAGCCTTGCGGCCGGTGGCGGCGAAGTACTGGCAGGTGGCTTCGTCGACCGGGAAGAAGCCCATGGTCGCGCCGTACTCGGGGGCCATGTTGGCGATGGTGGCGCGGTCGGTCACCGGCAGTGCGGCGGCACCTTCGCCGAAGAATTCGACGAACTTGCCGACGACCTTGGCTTTGCGCAGCATCTCGGTGAGCGTCAGCACCACGTCGGTGGCGGTGACGCCGGGCCTGACGCTGCCGGTGAGATTGACGCCGACGACATCCGGGGTGAGGAAATACACCGGCTGGCCGAGCATCGCCGCTTCCGCCTCGATGCCGCCAACGCCCCAGGCGACCACGCCGAGGCCGTTGATCATGGTGGTGTGGCTGTCGGTTCCGACCAGGGTGTCCGGGTAGGCCATGCCGTCCTTCTGCATCACGCCGCGCGCCAGGTATTCCATGTTGACCTGGTGCACGATGCCGACGCCGGGCGGCACCACCTTGAAGGTGTCGAAGGCCTGCATGCCCCACTTGAGGAACTGGTAGCGCTCGAGGTTGCGCTCGAACTCGATCTTCATGTTCAGGTCGAGCGCGTCGGCGGTGCCGAACTTGTCGACCTGGATCGAGTGGTCGACCACCATGTCGACCGGCACCAGCGGCTCGATCTTTTGCGGGTCGTGGTCGGCACGCGCGGCGGCCGAGCGCATCGCGGCAAGATCGGCGAGGAGCGGCACGCCGGTGAAATCCTGCAGGATCACCCGCGCCACGGTGAAGGGAATCTCTTCGCTACGCTCGGCGTTGGGCTTCCAGTTCGCCAGCTGCTTGACGTGTTCCGCTGTCACTTTCACGCCATCGCAATTGCGCAGCACCGACTCCAGCACGATGCGGATCGAGACCGGCAGACGCGACACCGACGTGCCCAGTGCGGATTCGAGTTTCTTCAGCGAGGCGAAGTGGACAGTTCCCGAGGGAGCGGAGAAAGAGTCGAGGGTGTTGAACGGGTCGGACATGGTGTCTGGCTGGGGAAAATGGCTGGGAGGCGCTATTCTAGCGCAGTCCGCAATCCGATTCTGAGCCTGCAAAATGTCCGATCTGAAGAAAAGAGCCCTCGATTACCACCGCCTGCCCAAGCCCGGAAAACTCTCGGTCGAGTCCTCCAAGCCCTGTGCCACGCAGGAGGATTTGTCCCTCGCCTACACGCCGGGCGTGGCCCAGCCGGTGCTGGAAATCGCCAGGAATCCGAACAAGGCCTACGACTACACCAACAAGGGCAACCTGGTCGCAGTGATCACCGACGGCACCGCCATCCTCGGCCTCGGCGACCGTGGTCCGCTCGCAGCCAAGCCGGTGATGGAAGGCAAGGGCGTGTTGTTCAAGCAGTTCGCCGGCATCGACGTCTACGACATCGAGGTCAATGCCAAGACGCCGCAGGAGTTCATCAAGGTGGTCGAGGCGATCGCGCCGACCTTCGGCGGCATCAATCTCGAGGACATCGCCGCGCCGCACTGCTTCGAGATCGAGGCCGCGCTGAAGAAAAAGCTCGATATCCCGGTGTTCCACGACGACCAGCACGGCACAGCGGTGATCATCTGCGCCGGCCTCATCAATGCGCTGCACGTGCAGGGCAAGACGCTGGAGACCGCGAAGATCGTCTGCCTCGGCGCCGGCGCAGCCGGCATCGCCTCGCTGAATCTTTTGCTGGCGATGGGTACGCAGAAGCGCAACATCCTGCTGGTCGATTCGAAGGGCGTGGTGCACAAGGGGCGCAGCGACCTCAACAGCTTCAAGAAGGCCTACGCACGGACGACCAAGTTACGTACGCTGGACGAGGCGATGGCCGGCGCCGACGTGTTCGTCGGCGTGTCGGGCGCCAATCTGGTGAACCAGGCCATGGTCAAGAGCATGGCCGACAAGCCGGTAGTGTTCGCGCTCGCCAACCCCAACCCGGAAATCCTGCCGGCCAAGGCGCATGCCGCACGCAGCGACCTGGTCATGGCGACCGGGCGCTCGGATTACCCCAATCAGGTCAATAACGTGCTGGGCTTTCCCTTTATCTTCCGCGGCGCGCTCGACGCACGCGCCAGGGAGATCACCCAGGCCATGCTGATCGCCGCGGTGCACGCGCTGGCCGAACTGGCGCGCGAGCGGGTGCCGGCGTCGGTGCTGAAGGCCTACAAGCTGAAGAAGCTCGCTTTCGGCCCGGAGTACATCCTGCCCAAGCCATTCGATCCGCGGCTGCGCGAGCGCATACCCGCGGCGGTGGCGAAGGCGGCCAAACGCCGCAAATAAACCGGGTTCGGCCAATAAAAAGGCCGGTCGCTGACCGGCCTTGTTGAGGGGGCGTCGAACTATTGCTGCGCCAGAATCCAGGCAATGATCGCCTTCAGATCCTTGTCGCTGATCTTCGGGTTGGCCGGCATCTTGACCGGCCCCCAGACGCCGCTGCCGCCCTTCCTGACCTTGTCGGCCAGCATCGCGGCTGCGCCTTTCTGACCCTTGTATTTGGCGGCCACATCCTTGAACGCCGGACCGATGACCTTGTCGTCGACGGAATGGCAGCTCAGGCAGTTGTTATCCTCAGCCAGCGCTTCGCTTGCCTGCACAGGCAGGGCGCTCAGGGCCAGCATGGCGCTGGCGAGCAGTACGAACGATTTCATCTCCATCCTCCTTGTTATTGCTAAAAAATGGTTCCGCGCTGCGGCTTGCTACGCGTCACCCACGGGCACTTGAAGCTAAACTAGCATGCAAGTCGAGCCATCACAATCTTTCCCCGCGCCATGCCCCAAAGGCCTGTTTACCTGAACCCGCTGCGCATCCATCTGCCCGTTTCCGGGTGGGTGTCGATCCTCCACCGGCTCTCGGGCGGGCTGCTGTTTCTGGCGGTTCCTTTCGGCGTCTGGGGCCTGTCGCAGTCGCTGTCCGACGAAGCCGGCTTTCGCCGCATGGCGGAGTGGATCGGGCATCCGCTCGGCAAGCTGTTTCTGCTGATCCTCATCTGGGCCTTCGCTCATCACCTGTTCGCCGGGCTGCGGCATCTGGTGCTGGATGCCGGTTTGGGGCTCAAGCTTGAGCACGCGCGTCGCAGCAGCATCGCGGTTTTGCTGGCGGGCGCGCTGGTGACGCTGCTGTTTGCCGGGAAGCTGTTCACATGAAAGCCGCCAGCGGATCGCACAGCGGCACCGGTGTCTGGCTGCTGCAGCGTGCTACGGCGCTGTTGCTGGCGCTGGCCCTGCCGGGTCTGGGAGCGTATCTGCTTGCGGCGCTGCCGGCCGACTACCCCGGCTGGCGATCCCTGTTCGAGCCGCCCGGGCTGCGGGTGGCGATGCTGCTGACGGTAGCGGCGCTGGCGCTGCATGCCTGGGCGGGGATGCGCGACATCCTGATGGATTACGTCCGCCCGACCGGCCTGCGCCTGGGGCTGCTGCTGGTGGTGATCGTCACGCTGGCCGGCAGCGTGGCCTGGCTCGCGGCGATCCTGTTCGATCCGACGTTGTGGAGCACGCCATGAACCGGCGCCGCTTCGATGCGCTCATCATCGGCGGCGGCGGCGCCGGCCTGCGTGCCGCGCTGCAACTGGCGCGTTCCGATTACAAGGTGGCGGTGGTGTCGAAAGTCTTCCCGACGCGTTCGCATACGGTGTCGGCGCAGGGCGGCATCACCGCCGCGCTCGCCAACGTCGACGACGACCGCTGGGAATGGCACATGTACGACACGGTCAAGGGCGGCGACTGGCTCGGCGACCAGGATGCGATCGAGTTCATGTGCCGCGAGGCGGCGTCGGCTGTTTACGAACTCGAGCACATGGGGCTGCCGTTTTCACGACTGGACAACGGCAAAATCTATCAGCGTCCCTTCGGCGGACAATCGAAAGACTTCGGCGGTAAGCAGGCCACCCGCACCTGCGCTGCCGCCGACCGCACCGGCCACGCCCTGCTGCATACCCTCTATCAGCAGAACATCGCCCATCGCACGCAGTTCTTCGACGAAGTCTTCGCCCTCGATCTGCTGCGCGACACCGAGGGCTACTGTCTGGGTGTCACCGCCATCAGCATCGAGACCGGCGAGCCGCTGCTGATAGAGGCGCGCGCGACGCTCCTGGCAACCGGCGGCGCCGGGCGAGTGTTCGGCAACAGCAGCAACGCCATGATCAACACCGGCGACGGCCTCGGCATGGTGCTGCGCGCCGGGCTGCCATTGCAGGACATGGAGTTCTGGC
>JBAPWR010000183.1:0-2701 GCA_049283775.1 Thiobacillus sp. | reverse complement strand
CACCCTGGAAATGACTGCACCGTTGCGCTGGTTGCGCCTCGGCTGGCAGGACCTGACCCGGGCGCCGCGGCTCAGCCTGAGCTACGGTCTGGTCCTCGCTGCATTGAGCGCGTTGATCGCCGCGTTTACCTGGCGCTTCGGCGCCATCGCGCTGTACGTCGGGCTCGCCACCGGCTTCGTCTTCATCGGCCCGGCACTGGCGGTCGGACTGTATTCGATCAGCCGCCAACTCGCCAAGGGACGCGAACCGGTGATGGGCTACTGCCTGCGCGAGGGCTGGCACCACATCCGCGAACTGCTGGTGCTAGGTATCATTCTGCTGGTTGTGCTGCTGGTGTGGGCACGGGCGGCAGCGACGGTGCATGTGTTCTTCCCGGCCGAGTCCAATCCCGAGCTGTCGCAGATGCTGTTGTTTCTGGGGATAGGCAGTGCGGTGGGGGCGGTGTTCGCGGCCATCGTGTTTTCTGCCAGCGCGTTTTCCCTGCCGATGATCATGGACCGCAGGACCGACTCCATCACCGCGGTGGTCTCCAGCATCAACGCAGTCCTGCGCAACAAGAAACCGATGCTGCTCTGGGCGGCCCTGATCGGCCTGTCGGTTGTGCTCGGATTCGCCACTGCCCTGATCGGCTTCATCGTGTTGTTGCCGGTCATCGGCCATGCCACCTGGCATGCGTATCAGGAAACCATCGACGCCTCGGAGTGGCCGCTCAACGAGGCGGAGGAGGACGCCTGAGTCGGCGTTTTCCCCCTGCTGGAACTCACCGTCCAGGGCCAATTGCGCGATGCTTAATGCGCCTGTCGGCGTGGCAGGAATTTTGCGAAGGCGCTTCCACAAGCCTTTTGCGGCGGCTATGATTGCAGCGTTGTAAACAAAAAAAGCCAAATTCCAAAAAATTCACTGCAGTTCATTAACAGGAGCCATAACCATGCGCACATTCCCCCTGCTTGCCAGTTTTCTTGGCGCAACCTTCATGGTTGCAGGCGTAGCGACCACTCATGCGGCTGAGGGCGTTTTCTATGACCCGTCCAACGTCGGCAGCACCACCGGCAGGACGACCGGTCACGAGTTGTTTGGGACCATCGGCTGTCCGGGCCGGCAGTTGCTGGACAAACCCTGTCCTGTACCTGCCGCTGCGCCTGCACCGGTGCCTGCGGCCGCGCCTGCGCCGGCCGACAGCGACGGCGACGGCGTCATCGACGAGAAGGACAAGTGCCCCAACACGCCGGCTGGCCGCAAGGTCAACGCCGATGGCTGCGAACTCGACAGTGACGGCGATGGCGTGGTCGACGCCAAGGACAAGTGCCCCGGTACACCGGCTGGCCGCAAGGTCAATGCCGATGGCTGCGAACTCGACAGCGACGGCGATGGCGTAGTCGATGCACTCGACAAATGCCCGACCACTCCGGCCGGGCGCAAGGTCAACGCCGAGGGCTGCGAGCTCGACAGCGATGGCGATGGCATCGTCGATGGCGACGACAAGTGCCCGACGGTCTTCGCCAAGACCGCCGACGGCTGCCCGGCGCCTCTCGTTCTCCATGGTGTCAATTTCGACAACAACGAGGCGGTGCTGCGGCTGGATGCCTACCCCATCCTTGACGAGGCGGTGAAAGGCCTGAAGGTCTGGGGTGACGTCGATGTCGAAGTCGCGGGCCACACCGACAGCGTCGGCACCGATGAGCACAACCTGGAACTGTCGCAGCGTCGTGCCGAGGCCGTGCGCGCTTACCTGATCGGCAAGGGCATCTCGGCGGACCGCCTGGTTGCCAAGGGCTATGGCGAATCCCAGCCGGTCGCCGACAACGACACGGAAGAGGGACGCTTCAAGAATCGCCGCGTCGAACTGTCGCCGGTGAAGTGATCGGTCAGAGAGTCTAGTACCAAACACAACGGGGGCTTCGGCCCCCGTTGTGTTTCATGCTGCAGGTGCGTGCCCGTTCGCGGGCCGGCGAAGACTTAGAGCAGCGGATTGTCCTGGCGTTCACCGCGCTCGTAGACCACATGCGCACGCCCGACCAGCAGCAGGTCGAGCGGGCCGATGCGCGATACATCCTTGTTGGTGTAAGGCAGGCGGTGCAGGATGTAACGCATTGCGTTGAGGCGCGCGCGTTTCTTGTCGTCCGACTTGATCACGGTCCAGGGCGAATCGGCGGTGTCGGTATAGAAGAACATCGACTCCTTGGCCTTGGTGTAGTCGTCCCACTTGTCGAGCGAGGCCAGGTCGATGGGCGACAGCTTCCACTGTTTCAATGGGTGAACCTCGCGCTCCTTGAAGCGGCGGCGCTGCTCCTCGCGGCTGACCGAGAACCAGAACTTGATCAGGTGCACGCCGCTACGCACCAGGTTGCGCTCGAACTCCGGCGCCTGGCGCATGAATTCCAGGTATTCCTCCTGGTTGCAGAATCCCATCACCCGCTCTACGCCGGCGCGGTTGTACCAGGAGCGGTCGAACAGGGCGATCTCACCGGCCGTGGGCAGGTGCTGCACATAGCGCTGGAAGTACCACTGGCCGCGTTCGGTCTCGGTCGGCTTTTCCAGCGCCACCACGTGGGCACCGCGCGGATTGAGGTGCTCCATGAAGCGCTTGATGGTGCCGCCCTTGCCGGCGGCGTCGCGGCCTTCGAACAGGATCACCACCTTCTGCCCGGTTTCCTTGACCCAGGCCTGCAGCTTGAGCAACTCGGTCTGCAGCCGGTATTT
>JBAPWR010000182.1:0-5844 GCA_049283775.1 Thiobacillus sp. | reverse complement strand
CCGCAGCACATCGGCTGGCAGCTCTGGCCCAATCTCAAGCTCGATGTGACGGACCCGCTCGGCCATTCAGGCTGGGATTTCGATGTCCAGGCGGGACCCAATTTCAGCGACCAGGCGTTCAACGCGTATTTCTACTCGGTCGGTCCCGCCGACGTGACCGCCGTCCGACCAGCCTACGAGGCATCCGCGGGATATGCCGGCGCCCAGGTCTCGATGTCGCTGACCAAGCGATTCCCGCGCTACTGGGTCGGCGGCTTCCTGCGCTACGAAAACATCTCGGGCGCGGTATTCGAGGACAGTCCGCTGGTCAAGCAGGAAAGCGCCCTCTCCGTCGGCCTTGCACTGAGCTGGGTGTTCGGCGAATCCTCGAAACGGGTCGAAGCCGCGGAATGATCGGGCAACGGCGGTTTTTTCCTGACTACAATACCGGGCAAGGCCGGGCCCGCGTATCGCATTTCGCCGGCCCCTGAACTCAACCTGTAATGTTTCTGAAATTGGCAGACCGATGGAAATCTATCAACGCATCTTCGAATCCGCGCCTGACGCGCAACTGGTGGTCGATCCGGCCGGGCGCATCGCGTTGGCCAATGCGCAGGCCGAATCCCTGTTCGGCTACGCACGCACCGAACTGATCGGCAACCCGGTCGAGATGCTGATCCCGCAGCGCTACCATGCAGCGCACGTCAACCATCGCAACGGCTATCTTGCCGCCGCGCACAGCCGGCCGATGGGCGAAGGCCAGGACCTGTTCGGCCGGCGCAAGAGCGGTGAGGAGTTTCCGGTCGACATCATGCTGAGCCCGCTGCAGGTGGACAAGGGCCTGTTCGTCCTGTGCGTGGTGCGCGGTCTTTCCCCATCCAGGCCCTAGGCCCCGGGCCCCAAGCCAAGCTCCATCCTCAGCCGAAGATGAGCTTGAGGCCGATGAGGATGGTGACGATCTCGAACGAACGCTTGATCCACAAGTTGCCCTTGCGGATCGCGACATGGCTGCCGAGGTAGCCGCCGATGACCGAGCCGGCCAGCAGCGCCGGCATCCAGTCCCACGCGATGGTGCCGAGCACCCCCAGCACCAGCGCACCCGTGCCATTCCACACCACCCCGCAGAGGATCAGCGTATAGGCCACCGCGCGCTTGTAGTCGAGGCCGAAATAGCGGATCAGCCACAGGGTGAGGAACAAGCCGGTGCCGCTGGTGATCGAGCCGTTGAGAAAGCCGACGAAGAACAGCCCCGCCATGCCGGTGAGGAGCGGCATGCCGGTATCGTTCCGCGGGGCGTAGTCCATGCCGAGGCGTGGCTTGAAGATCGAATACAGGCCGAGACTGAGCGTCAGCATGCCGAGCAGCAACGTCGCCAGTTTCTCCGGCACCTGCAGGATGGTGGCGGCGCCGAGCACCACGCCAGGCAGTCCGGCACCGAGGATGATCAGCGAGAAGCGGCGCTCGAGATGACTCTCCCTGAGATGCCGAAGGGTGGCGCCGAGACCGAGCGCGACGCTGGCGACCTTGTGGGTGGCGAGCGCCACGCCGAACGGCAGACCGAGAAAAATCAGGATGGGGAACTGGATCAGTCCGGCGCCGCCGCCGGACAGGGCCGAAAAGAAATTGGCGGCCAGCGAGGCGACGAAGAGGATGATCTGGTCAAACAAGATGGTACTCAGGTCACGCCGGTCTGCGCCGGCAGGCGGGCGTAGACGAGATTCAGGCCGGCGTCGCTGACGGCCTGCAGCAGGCGATCGGCCATCGTCTCGTCGACGAAAAACTCGACCACCACCGGCACCTCGCCCGCCAGTTCGAAAAAGCCGGCATCGTGCCGGCGATGGCGGCCGAAGCCGGCCAGCGATCGAAACGCCGACCCGCCCGGCACGCCCATGTCCTGGGCCAGGTCGAGCAGCCATTCGTAGATGAGCTTGCCATGATGGCGTGCCGACTCGGTGACGAAAATTTGCAGGCAGACGACGTTCATTTGAACCCCCTCAGCGTATAAAAGCCCAGTGCCGTGGCAGTGAAGGAGCCGAGCATGTGGCTCAGCGCAATGACTCCGCCGGTCAGCCACAGGCCGCGCATCAGGGCGGTGACGACCTCGGCGGAAAAAGTCGAAAACGTGGTCAGGCCACCGAGCAGTCCGGTGATGAGGAACAGCCGGGCTTCCGGCGGCAGGCCAGGGTGTTGCATGAACCAGGCGATCACCAGTCCGATGAAATAGCCTCCGGCCAGGTTGGCCGCGAGCGTGCCCAGCGGCAGCGAGGGAAACAGCGGGTTGAGCCACAGCCCCAGGCCCCAGCGCAGCCAGGCGCCGATGGCCGCGCCCACGCCCACGGCAAGGAAGGCACTCATGGGGCGATGGATGCACATGGATTCATGCCGGCATTCTAGCCGAGCCGCAGGCCATCCCGGCGCTTTGATACACTCCTGCCATGACCTCCAAACTCAAGGCCTACGGACGCTTCTGGCTGTCCCTGCAGGGGAAGAATTTTCTCGGTCACGGCCGCGTCGAACTGCTGCAGCGCATCGCCGAGACCGGCTCGATCTCGAAAGCGGCCAAGGAGATGAAGATGAGCTACAAGGCCGCCTGGGACGCAGTCGACGCGATGAACAACGCCTGGTCGAGCCCGCTGGTGGAAAGCGGTCCCGGCGGCAGCCGCCTGACCGCCGATGCCGAGCACCTGATCGCGGTCTTTATCGCCGCCGAGAACCGCCACCGCGACTTTCTCGCCGATCTGGAAAAGACCCTGCCCTGAGGGCATGTCGGGAACCGATCGTGAAGGCGACTGCCTATTGGCAATCGCATCGATTCCTCACAGAGGTCCCGGCATGAGCACCGATCCAACCCGCAGAACCCTCCTCCTCGGCCTGGCCGCAACGCTGGCCGCACCTGCAGCCCTGGCCGCCCGCATGCAGCCCACCCCGTCGCAGACCGCCGGACCTTTCTACCCCCCTGAACTGCCGCTCGACGACGACAACGACCTCACCCGGGTGCGTGGCGCCGCCGGCGTGGCGCGCGGTCAGATCACCGACCTGTCGGGCCGCCTGCTCGACCTCGACGGCACGCCGATCCGCGGGGCGCGCATCGAAATCTGGCAGTGTGACGCCAACGGCCGCTACCGCCATCCCGACGATCGCGGCCCGGTCCCTGATCCGAACTTCCAGGGTCTCGGCCATCACGTCACCGATTCCAACGGCCGCTATCGCTTCCGCACCATCCGTCCGGTGCCTTATCCCGGGCGCACGCCGCACATCCACTACGCCGTTTTCCTGCCCGGCCAGCCGCCTTTCACCACCCAGTTGTACATCGCCGGCGAACCGCGCAACGAACGTGATTTCCTGTTCCGCGCCGTGCCGTCCGAGCGACGCGCACTGCTGCAGGCCGAATTCAGGCCGGCCAAGGGTGGTCGCGCCGAATACAGCGCGAGCTTCGATCTGGTATTGGGGGGGCGCGGCGGCACGCCGCGGGCGTGAACCTTGGGGCTGAAAGGGCTTAGCGCCAGCGCTCGGCAGCCGCATCGTCGCTGGCGCGCGCCTCGACCCAGCGTTCGCCGTCGGGGGTTTCTTCCTTCTTCCAGAACGGCGCCTGCGTCTTGAGGAAGTCCATGATGAACTCGCAGGCGGCGAAGGCCTCGCCGCGATGGCTGCTTGCGACCGCCACCAGGACGATGGGATCGCCCGGCAGCAGGCGGCCAACGCGGTGGATCACGGTCACGTCGAGCAGCGCCCAGCGCGAGTTGGCCTCCTCGACCAGCGCCGCCAGCGCCTTCTCGGTCATGCCGGGATAGTGCTCCAGCGTCATCGCCGCCACGCCGCTGCCTTCGTTGAGATCGCGCGCCAGGCCGACGAAGCTGGCGATGGCGCCGATGTCGGTGCGGCCTGCCCGCATCGCATCGACTTCGGCACCGAGATCGAAGGCTTCGCTCTGCACCCGGATCTTCATGCTCAGCCCCCGGTCACCGGCGGAAAGATCGCGACTTCGGCGTGGTCCGGCAAGGCCGTGTCGAGCGTGACGATGTCCTGATTGACCGCCACCCGGAACGCCCGGCTGCCGTCGAGTTCCTCGGCCCACACCCCGCCACGGGCCTGCAGATGCGCGAGCAGATCGGCGACGCGGGCGCCATCGAATTCGAGGGTTTCCTCGGCGCGGCCGAAGCGCTCGCGGAGCCGGGCGAAATACAACACGTGCAGTTTCATGCGAGCAACTCCGACAATGGAATGAAGCGCACCCAGTCGCCGGGGGCGATGGTCTTGCCGACTCCCAGATCGACCAGGCCGTCGGACCAGGCGCACGAGGTCAGCACGCCCGAACTCTGGTTGGGAAACAGCGCCAGCCTGCCGTCGGGCTGCAGCCGCGCACGCAGGAATTCGCGCCGTGCGCCGGCCTTGCTCCAGGCGAAGTCAGCCTGCACCGCGAACGCCCGATACAGCACGTCGCTCGCCCCCATGCGCTTGAGCAGGAAGGGGCGCACGAACAGGCAGAAGGTGACGAAGGCCGACACCGGGTTGCCGGGCAGGCCGATGAAGTCGGCATCGTTAACCCTGCCGTAGACCAGCGGCTTGCCGGGCTTCATCGCCACTTTCCACATCTCGACGCGGCCGAGCTTCTCGACCGCCGCCTTGACGTAATCGGCCTCGCCCACCGACACGCCGCCGCTGGTGATGACCACGTCGGCCTCCTGCGAGGCACGCGCCAGCGCGGCCTCGGTCCCCTCCAGCGTATCGGGGACGATGCCGAGGTCGATCAGTTCGCAGCCGAGACCGTTCACCAGTCCGTTCAGCGTATAGCGGTTGGAGTTGTAGATCTGGCCGGGCTGCAGGGGCGTGCCCGGCGTCACCAGTTCGTCGCCGGTGAAGAAGCACGCCACTTTCAGTTTCCTGAAGACCGGCAATTCAGCCAGGCCGACCGAGGCGGCGAGCCCCATTTCGGCGGCACCGATACGGGTGCCGGCGGCGAGAATCTGCGCCCCGGCCTGGATGTCCTCGCCGGCACGGCGGATGTTCTCGCCAGCATGCGGCATGGCGTTGATCACCACGTCTTCGCCTGTGGCCTCGCAATACTCCTGCATCAGCACCGCGTCGGCTCCCGGCGGCACCGGCGCGCCGGTGAAGATGCGCGCCGCGCTGCCGGGCCGCAAAGGCTCGCCGATCGCGCCGGCGAGAATGCGCTGCGATACTGGCAGCTTGACGCCGGCTGCCACGACGTCGGCGACGCGCAGGGCGTAGCCGTCCATCGCACTGTTATCCATGGGCGGCACGGTGATGGCGGATGTCTGAGGCGCGGCGAGCACGCGGCCAAGTGCGTCCGTCACCGCGACGGTTTCGTTTTCGGTCACGCCATGGGCGCGTTCGAGCAGGGCATCAAGCAGTTGGTCGGCTGAGAGCATGGTCAAAGATGAAGTCGGTGAGTTGGGAAACGGCATCGATATCGATGCGGGTGAAACCGTCCGGCGGATCGACGTCGGACGCCACCGCGAGGATATTGGCATCGTCCTGAAACAGCCAGGGCCTGGCTGTTTCTGCCCGATGCACTTCGAGCTTGGGAATCGCCTCGCGCTTGTAGCCCTCGACCAGCACCAGGTCGCACGGCGGCAGCTGGTCCAGCAGTTCATCGAGTGCAGGCGGCCTATTGCGATGCTCGGTCAGCAGCGCGCTGCGATGATCCGAAGACAGCAGCACTGCCGCCGCGCCGGCCTCGCGCGCGCGCCAGCTGTCCTTGCCGGGACGGTCGATGTCGAAGTCGTGGTGGGTATGCTTGATGACGGCCACCTTCAGAGCACGCGCGATCAGCTGCGGCAGCACGCGTTCGATCAGCGTGGTCTTGCCGCTTCCGCTGTAGCCGGCGATGCCGAACACTTTCAT
>JBAPWR010000181.1:0-9146 GCA_049283775.1 Thiobacillus sp. | reverse complement strand
TCAGAATGCCGCGCAGGATGTTCACCTCTTCCCGCGCCAGTCGGGTGCGCGAGAACAGGCGTCTGAGCTTGAGCATCAGTTTGCCGGGGGACCCCGGATTGATGAAGTCCAGCTCGGTCAGAACGGCCTCCAGGTGGACATAGAAACGCTCGACATCCTCGAGCGGCGCGGCGTCGATCTCGGGCTGCGGCCATTGCGCATACCCTAGCCAGGCCTGCCGAATTTCATACGCCAGCACCTGCACCGCTGCGGCCAGATTGAGCGAGCTGTAATCGGGGTTGGCAGGAATCGATACCAGCCCCTGGCACAGGCTCAGTTCCTCGTTCGACAGGCCGCTGGTTTCGTTGCCGAACACCAGCGCCACATTCGAATGGTGCCCCGCGACAAGCAGCCGCTCGGCGCTTTGCGGTGGGGTCAGCACCTCGGACATGATGTCGCGACGGCGCGCCGACACCCCCAGCGCCAGGGTCGCGCCTTCGAGTGCTTCGGCCAGACTGGCGCAGACCCGGGCCTGGGCCAGCAGGTCGGTCGCACCGGAAGCCATCGCCTCGGCCTGGCTGTTGGGGAAAATCGCCGGTTCGACCAGAACCAGTTGCGACAATCCCATCGTCTTCATCGCCCGCGCCGCGGCGCCGATGTTGCCGGGATGGCTGGTGCGCGCAAGGACGATGCGGATCCGCTCGAGAAGTTTCGGGTCGGGGTTCTGGTCTGCCAGCGTCATCAAGTAAAATGCGGGCTTCGTTCTTTGAAGCCCGTGACCTCCCAATGCATCCCATGCTCAATACGGCGGTGAAAGCCGCTCGCAAAGCCGGGGCGATCATCAATCGCGCCTCGCTCGACCTCGACCAGCTCACCGTTCGCAGCAAACAGGATCGTGATTACGTCAGCGAAGTCGACCAGATGGCCGAACGTGCCATCATCGAAACGCTGCTCGACGCCTATCCAAACCACGGGATTCTAGCAGAGGAGACCGGGTCGGCCGACTCCAAGAACGGTGAGGACTACCAGTGGATCATCGATCCGCTCGACGGCACCACCAACTTCCTCCACGGCCTGCCGCAATATTCGGTTTCCATCGCCCTGAAGCACAAGGGCCAGATCACCCAGGCCGTTGTTTTCGACCCGGCGCGCAACGAGCTCTTCACCGCCAGCCGCGGCCGCGGCGCCACCCTCAACGACCGCCGCATCCGCGCCAGCAAGCGCGGCAAGATGAGCGAATGCCTGATCGGAACCGGCTTTCCGTTCCGCGATTTCAGCTTCGCCGAGGCCTACCTCAACATGTTCCGCGACATGATGCTCGCCACTTCCGGACTGCGCCGTCCCGGCTCCGCCGCGATCGACCTCTGCTGGGTCGCCTGCGGTCGCTACGACGGCTTCTGGGAAATGCACCTCAAACCCTGGGACATCGCGGCCGGCAGTCTGATCGCCCAGGAAGCGGGCGCGCTGGTGGGCAATTTCATGGGCGACGAGGGCTTTCTCGAGTCCGGCAACATCGTCGCGGCCAGCCCGAAGATCTTCGCGCAGATGCTGCAGATCATCGCGCCACATCTGCCGCCTGAACTGAAAGCCTGATTACCGCACCATCCCCCATGTCCAGCAGCAAGGAGGCCACCGCCCACACGCCGATGATGCAGCAGTATCTCGGCATCAAGGCGCAGCATCCCGACATGCTGCTGTTCTATCGCATGGGCGATTTTTACGAACTGTTTTTCGACGACGCCGAAAAAGCCGCGCGCCTGCTCAACATCACCCTGACCACCCGTGGCGCATCGGCCGGCAGCCCGATCAAGATGGCCGGGGTGCCGTACCACAGCGCCGAGCAGTACCTGGCGCGGCTGCTCAAGCTGGGCGAATCGGTGGTGATCGCCGAGCAGGTCGGCGATCCGGCCACCTCCAAGGGCCCGGTCGAGCGCCAGGTCTCGCGCATCGTCACCCCTGGCACGCTGACCGACTCGGGCCTGCTCGACGAGACGCGCGACACACTGATCCTCGCGATCGCCCCCGCTGCGGGCAGCCTCGGTGTTGCCTGGCTCAACCTCGCTGCCGGCCGCTTCCAGGTGACCGAGGTCGAGCCGGCCGCGCTCGCCGCCCTGCTGGCGCGCATCCGTCCGGCGGAGATCCTCGCCCCGGAAGATTTTCCCTTGCCGCAGGCGCCCTGCTCGATCCGCCGACTGGCGCCGTGGCAATTCGACACGCAGGGGGCGCAAATCCGCCTCGCCCGACAGTTCGGCAGCCGCGATCTCGCCGGCTTCGGCGTCGCCGATCTGCCGCATGCCATCGCCGCCGCAGGCGCCCTGCTCGACTACATCCAGGCCACCCAGCGCACCGCCCTGCCGCATATCCAGGCCATCCATGCCGAGCGCGACAGCGACTATGTCCAGCTCGATGCCGCCACGCGGCGCAACCTGGAATTGACCGAAACCCTGCGTGGCGAAGCCTCGCCGACACTGCTGTCGGTGCTCGACACCACCGCCAGCGGCATGGGCACGCGCCTGCTGCGGCACTGGCTGCACCACCCGCTGCGCGATCGTGACATCCTGGTCCGGCGGCGCGACGCCATCGCGGTACTGGCCGAAGCGCCCGACAGCGTTTCCGCGCTGTCGCGTCTGCTGAAAAGCTGCGCCGACGCGGAAAGAGTCAGCGGCCGCATCGCGCTGAAAAATGCCCGGCCGCGTGACCTTTCCGGGCTGCGCGACACCCTGGCGCTACTGCCCCAACTCGCCGCCGCCCTGCCTGACGATCATGCGCGGCTGTCGGCGCTGCAAGCCGCCCTCGCCGCCCGTCCCGACCTGCATACGCTGCTCGCCCGTGCGATCCAGCCGGAACCTGCCAGCGTGCTGCGCGAAGGTGGGGTGATCGCCGACGGCTTCGATGCCGAACTCGACGAACTGCGGACGCTGACGCGCGATGCCGGCGCCTTCCTGCTGGAAATGGAGACACGCGAACGGGCGCGATCCGGCATCGGAAACCTGAAGGTCGAATACAACAAGGTGCACGGCTTCTACATCGAAGTCAGCCGCGCCCAGTCCGACAAGGTCCCGGAGGACTATCGGCGGCGGCAGACGCTGAAGAATGCCGAGCGCTACATCACGCCGGAACTCAAGGCCTTCGAGGATCGCGCGCTGTCGGCGCAGGAACGCGCGCTGGCGCGCGAGAAGGCGCTGTTCGACGCGCTGCTCGACGAGCTCGTACCGCACGTCGCCAGCCTGCTCGACATCGCCACGGCGCTGGCCGAGGTCGACGTGCTGGCGAGCCAGGCCGAACGCGTGCGCAGCCTCGGCCTGTGCGCACCGGATTACGCCGATGACCCTGGAATCGTCATCCGCGGCGGCCGTCACCCGGTGGTCGAGGCACAGGTCGATCACTTCATTCCCAACGACGTGCAACTCGGCCGGGCACGGCAGATGTTGCTGATCACCGGCCCCAACATGGGCGGCAAGTCGACCTACATGCGCCAGGTCGCGCTGATCACGCTGCTCGCCTGCTGCGGACTGTGGGTGCCGGCCAACTCGGCGAGAATCGGGCCGGTCGACCAGATCTTCACCCGCATCGGCGCCTCAGACGATCTCGCCGGCGGACGCTCGACCTTCATGGTCGAGATGACCGAAACCGCGCACATCCTGCACAACGCCAGCAGCCAGAGCCTGGTGCTGCTGGACGAGATCGGCCGCGGCACCTCGACCTTCGACGGACTCGCCCTGGCCTGGGCGGTGGCGCGCCACCTGCTTGGCGCCACCCGCGCCTTCACCCTGTTCGCCACCCACTACTTCGAACTGACCCAGCTGGCCAGCGAGTTCAGGCAACTCGCCAACGTCCACCTCGACGCCAAGGAGCATGGCGACAGCCTGGTGTTCCTGCACGCAGTCGAGGAAGGTCCGGCGTCGCAGAGCTACGGCATCCAGGTCGCACGGCTGGCCGGGGTGCCCTCGCCGGTCATCCAGGCCGCCCGCCGGCGACTGCGCGAACTCGAGGAGGCGCAGTTGCAGCCCGGGCCGCAGGGTGACCTGTTCGCCGCCCACCTTCCCGCCGACGAACCGCCGCCGCACCCCGCCCTCGAGCAACTGCGCGAGCTCGACCCCGACACCCTGACGCCCAAGGCGGCGCTGGACATGCTCTACGCCCTCAAGGCGCTGACCGACACATCACCATGAAAACCCTGCGCCTCGACAGCGCCGAACTCGACCTCGACTTCAATGCCGCGCTCAGGCTGGCGAGCGTCATCGCGCAGCAGCAACTGGGCGAGGACACCATGCTGCTGAGCTGGTACGACCGCGAGCGCGACCTCGAATCGCCGGCAGGCGTCAGCGAGTGCCACGAAGGCTGCGCCACCAAGGGCTCGTGGGATTACGCGCTCAACCGCGGTGCGCGCCTGGTGGTGGAATTCGATTCCGGCCGCTTCTTTTTCTGTTTTCTCTAGATCCGCTCAAGCGCATGCAAGCCCATCAGCTCGAACTTCTCGCCCCGGCACGCGATGCCGACATCGGCATCGAGGCCGTCCAGCACGGCGCCGACGCCGTCTACATCGGCGGACCCTCGTTCGGCGCGCGCGGCCATGCCGACAATGCGGTAGCCGACATCGCTCGCCTGGTGCAGCATGCGCACCGCTACCATGCGCGCGTGTTCACCACCCTCAACACCATTCTGCGCGACGACGAACTCGAGCCGGCGCGCCAGCTCGCCTGGCAGTTGTACGATGCCGGCGTCGACGCGCTGATCATCCAGGACATGGGGCTGCTCGAGCTCGACCTGCCGCCGATCCAGCTGCACGCCAGCACCCAGTGCGACATCCGCAGCGCGGAGAAGGCGCGCTTCCTGCAGGACGTCGGCCTCTCGCAGATCGTGCTGGCGCGTGAACTGACGCTGCAGCAGATCGCCGCCATCCGCGCCGAGACCGCCTGCACCCTGGAATTCTTCATCCATGGCGCCCTGTGCGTCGCCTACAGCGGCCAGTGCTACATCAGCGAAGCCCATACCGGACGCAGCGCCAACCGCGGCGAATGCAGCCAGGCCTGCCGCCTGCCCTACCAGGTCACCGACATGCAGGGACGCATCGTCGCCCACGACAAGCACGTGCTGTCGATGAAGGACAACAACCAGAGCGCCAACCTCGCCGCCCTGATCGATGCCGGGATTCGCAGCTTCAAGATCGAAGGCCGCTACAAGGACATGGGCTACGTCAAGAACATCACCGCCCATTACCGCAGGCTGCTCGACGAAATACTCGACCGCCGCCCCGACCTCGCGCGCGCCTCAAGCGGCCGCTGCAGCTTCACCTTCACCCCCGATCCCGAACAGAACTTCAACCGCAGCTCGACCGATTATTTCGTCCGCGGCCGCCGCGACGACATCGGCGCCTTCGACTCACCAAAGAATCCCGGACTGCCCATCGGTCATGTCGCCAGGGTCGTGCCGCAGTGGATCGAGATCGAGACCAGCGCCACCCTGCACAACGGCGATGGCCTGTGCTATTTCGACCTGCAGCGCGAGCTGCAGGGCTTCGCGGTCAACCGCGCCGAGTCCGAACGCCCGGGCGTCTGGCGGGTGTTCCCCAAGGATCCCGTCGCGTCGCTCAAGGACCTGCGCGCCGGCACCGAGATCAACCGCAACCGCGACATGAGCTGGCAGCGCGTGCTCGACAAGAAATCCGCCGATCGCCGCATCGACGTCCGGCTGAAGCTGGGCGAGACTCGCGACGGCCTGGCGCTGAGTCTGAGCGACGCCGACGGCTACAGCGCGACGGTCGAGGTTGT
Source organism: Thiobacillus sp. (assembly GCA_049283775.1). Taxonomy (GTDB): domain Bacteria; phylum Pseudomonadota; class Gammaproteobacteria; order Burkholderiales; family Thiobacillaceae; genus Thiobacillus. Next base: position 3,396 of record JBAPWR010000181.1, on the reverse strand, counting down.
TGTCGACAGGCAGCCCCCGAAGGATGCAGCGCGCAGCGCAGCAAGCCTGCGCGAACACCTGGGGAAATTCGGCAACAGCCTGTTCGCACCGCTCGACATCAAGCTCGACCTGGCACAGCCATGGTTCGTCCCCGCCTCAGCCATCAACTCCCTGCGGCGCGCGGCGATCGAGGCACTGGAAGCAGCCCGGCTCGACGCCTATCAGCGGCCGCCGCGCGCCGTGCCGGTCGAGCCGCCGGTCGCCTACCCGGAAGACACACTTAGTTACCTCGCCAACGTCTATAACAGCGCCGCGCGCGATTTCTACGCCCGCCACGGGGTCAAGGTCATTGCTGCCGCTTATGAGAGCCATGAGGAGGAAGGCGAAGTTTCGCTGATGATCACCAAGCACTGCGTGCGCTATTCGCTCTCGCTGTGCCCGAAGCAGACCCGCGGCGTGACCGGGGTCCACGGCACCATCAAGGCCGAGCCGCTGACGCTGATCAACGGCAGCGAAAAGCTCACCCTGCGCTTCGACTGCAAACCCTGCGAGATGCACGTCGTCGGCAGGATCAAGCGCAGCGTCGTCAATGCCCGCGCTCAGCAGGCGCAGGCGACGCCGCTGCAGTTCTACCGCACCCGTCCCGCTGCAAGCAAGGCGCCGCGATGAAACCCCTCGGCCGAGTCCGGCGCAGATGAAGCCTAGTCGCGCCTGACTTCGATGACGTTCTGCACGTGCTGCAGGCGCGACAGCACGCGCGACAGCTGCTGCAATTCCTTGATGCGCAAGGTGATCTGCATGTGCGCATACTCGCCGCGGCTTTCGGTGTTGACGCGCAGCACGTCGAGCTTGTCCTTGGCGATGACGTCCGAGACATCACGCAGCAGGCCCTGCCGGTCGAAAGCCTTGAGGCGGATGTCGACCTCGAACGCCGCCCCGGCGTCAAGCACCCATTCCGCCGGCATCACCCGTGCCGGGTTTGCGCGCTTCAGCGCCGCGCAGTCGGCGCGGTGGACGGTGACGCCGCGACCGACAGTGGTATAGGCGAGCAGCGGGTCGGGCGGCCGCGGCTTGCAGCAGCGCGCCAGCGTCAATGGCACGTCGCCGAGGCCGGGAATAGTCACCGGATTGCCCGACGGCGGTCGCGCCCGCGGCTTCGCCGTCGGCGCCAGTTCGGTTGCCGGCCTGCCCGGTTCCTGCAGGCTGTTGACCAGATCGCGCTGGCCGATGTCGCCGCGCCCGAGAGCGGCAAGGAATTCCTCGACTTTGCCGAACTTCAGGCGCTGGGCGAGTTTTTCCTGGTTGACGTCGCTGATGCCGAGCCGCTTCAGTTCCTTTTCCAGCAGGCTGCGCCCGAGGTTGACCTGCTCGCCGACATCGCGCTGGCGGAACCACGCGCGCACCTTGCTGCGGGCGCGATGCGTGGCCAGATAGCCGAGCGCCGGATTGAGCCAGTCGCGGCTCGGTGCGCCTTCCTTGGCGGTGACGATTTCGACGCGCTGGCCGTTTTCCAGCGGCGTGTTGAGCGGCAGCATGGCGCCGTCGACCTTCGCCCCGCGACAACGATGGCCGAGGTCGGTGTGCACCGCGTAGGCGAAATCCACCGGCGTCGCGCCGCGGTCGAGGGCGATGACCCGGCCCTGCGGGGTGAGGACATAGACCTGGTCCTGGAACAGCTCGGTGCGAAACTGCTCGGTGAACTCGCCGCTGTCGGCGACGTCGTCCTTCCACTCCAGGATGCGCCTGAGCCAGGCGATCTTTTCCTCGTACTGCGCATCCTGCCTGCCGCCTTCCTTGTAGCGCCAGTGGGCCGCCACGCCGAGCTCGGCATGGCGGTGCATGTCGAAGGTGCGGATCTGCACTTCCAGCGCACGCTCCTCGGGGCCGATGACCGCGGTGTGCAGAGAACGGTAGTCGTTGCTCTTCGGCTGCGAGATGTAGTCGTCGAACTCGCCCGGGATCGGCTGCCACAGGTTGTGCACCAGTCCGAGCACCGTGTAGCAGTCGATCTCGTGCTTGACCAGCACGCGCACCGCGCGGATGTCGTAGAGCTGGTCGAAGCTGAGGTGCTTGCGCCGCATCTTGTTGACGATGCTGGCGATGTGCTTGGGACGGCCGCTGATTTCGCCCTGGATGCCGTGCAGCGCCATCTCGCCCTGCAGCGTCTCGATCACTCCGGCGATGTAGGCCTCGCGGTCGGCGCGTTTTTCGTCGAGCCGGGCGGCGATGCTCTTGTAGGTGTCCGGTTCCAGGTAGCGGAACGCCCAGTCCTCCATCTCCCACTTGATCTGCCACACGCCGAGGCGGTTGGCGAGCGGGGCGAACAGTTCGCGCGCCTGTTGCGCCAGGGCGCGGCGTTCTTCCTCCGCGGACCTTGCGGCACAACGCAGCGCATGGGTCCGCTCGGCCAGCTTGACCAGCACCACGCGAATGTCCTCGACCATCGCCAGCACCATCTGCCGCAGCGCTTCGAGCTGGGCATGGTGATCGAGCGTCTTGTCGGTCGCGCTGGCGGCCAGCACCTCGATGCGCGCCATCGCTGCCACGCCGCGGGCGAGCCGGGCAGCCGCGCCAAAATCCGCCTCCAACTCGGCACTCGCGCCGGGACAGCCATGCAGCAGGGCTGCCGCCACCGCATCCGCACCCACCCGCAGCTCGGCGACGATCAGGGCGGCACCGACGTTATGGGCGAAATCCGCACTCGCTCCGAGCTGCTGGTAGGCATGGGAGAGGGCGCGCCACGGCAGGTCGTTCTCCGCCACCGGCAGCACGCGGGCCAGGGCCTGGCGCGCGGATTCCGGGTCGGTCGCTTCGAAGCAGCGGGGCTTGCTGGTTTCAGTCATGATGAAAAATATTTGCCTGCCAGTAGCGGCGATGCGCAGGACGATATTGTGAGGCCTCGACTCCGGCTTCGCCAAAATCCAGACGGATCAGGCCGCTGCTGTCGCTGCGCAGCAGGCGCGCATCGATGTCGCGAAAGCGCGCCATGACCTGCGGATGCGGATGGCCATAGCGGTTGCGATAGCCCTGGGTAAAGACGGCGATTTCAGGACGGGTCACAGCGACGAATTCCGCGATGGACGAGGTCAGGCTGCCGTGATGCCCGGCGAACAGAACCGTCACCTGACCGAGCTGACCGGACTCGAGCAACTCGAGTTCCGTCCGCCGCTCACCGTCTCCGGTCAGCAGCAGCTTGTGGCGTGCATTGCCGATCCGCAGCACGCAGCTGAAGTCATTGTCGCGCCGCCCGCCTGTGGCAGCGTAGGCCACAGGCATGGGATTGAGTATCTCGAACTGCACCCCGTCCCAGTTCCAGCGCTGGCCGCGCGCGCATTGTCGTGACGGCGGCGCTCCCTCGAGCAGCGGGCTGGAAGCCGGCAGGCCATGCAGCAGCCAGCCGGTCGGGACGTCGCGCA
>JBAPWR010000180.1:0-5925 GCA_049283775.1 Thiobacillus sp. | reverse complement strand
CGGTCTCGGTCAAGGCGATCGCACGGGCCGGCGCGGGCACCAACAACATCCCGGTGAAGAAGCTGTCGGAACGCGGCGTGCCGGTGTTCAATGCACCGGGCGCCAATGCCAATGCGGTCAAGGAACTGGTGATCGCCGGCATGCTGATGGGAGCGCGCAACCTGGTGCCGGCGCTGAAGTTCGTCGAAGGCCTGTCGGGTTCGGATGAAGAAATGCACAAGGCCACCGAAGCCGGCAAGAAGCAGTTCGCCGGCATGGAACTGCCGGGACGCACCCTCGGGGTGATCGGCCTCGGCGCGATCGGCTCGTATATCGCCGAAGCGGCGATCAAGCTCGGCATGAAGGTGATCGGCTTCGATCCGGCGATCACCGTCGACGCCGCGTGGCGTCTGCCGTCCCAGGTCAAGCGTGCCGAGAACGTCGAGGACGTGCTGCGCATGGCCGACTTCGTCACCCTGCATGTGCCGCTGATCGACGCCACCCGCAACCTCATCAACGCCCAGCGTGTCGGCGTGATGCGCCCGAATGCGGTGCTGCTGAATTTCGCCCGCGAAGGCGTGGTCGACAATGCCGCGGTGATCGAGGCGCTCGACGCCAACAAGCTGCATGCCTACATCTGCGATTTCCCGGCGAATGCCCTCAAGGGCCACGCCAAAGTGGTGGCGCTGCCGCACCTCGGCGCTTCCACCGAGGAAGCCGAGGAAAACTGCGCGATCATGGTCGCCGAGCAGCTCGCCGACTACCTGGAAAACGGCAACATCCTCAATTCGGTCAACTTCCCCAACGTCAGCATGCCGCGCGAATCGACCTTCCGCCTGGGGATCGCCAACGCCAACGTGCCCAACATGGTGGGACAGATCTCCTCGGTGCTGGCAGCCGCCGGCCTCAACATCCACAACATGGTCAACAAGTCGAAGGGCGACATGGCCTACACCCTGGTGGACGTCGACAGCGCGGTCAGCGGCGCGGTGATCCAGCAACTGGCCAATGTGGCCGGCGTGCTTTCGGTACGCTATCTGCCAGCGGAATAATGGCCGTGGATGACTCGCTCAAGGCCCTGCGCGCGCGGATCGATGCGATCGACGACAGCCTGCTGAAGCTGCTTTCCGAGCGCGCGCAAATCGCCCAGGAAGTCGGTCGCACCAAACGCGGCGAAAAGATCTACCGTCCCGAGCGCGAGGCCGAGATCATTCGTCGCCTGCGCCAGGCCAATCCCGGGCCCTTGAGCGGCGACAGTGTCGAGCGCCTGATACGCGAGGTGATGTCGGCCTGCCGCGCGCTCGAGCAGGACATCCGCGTCAGCTACCTCGGACCTCAGGGGACCTTCAGCCAGGCCGCAGTCACCAAGCATTTCGGCCATGAAGTCAGCGCCCAGGCCGAGGCGGACATCGACGCCTGCTTCCGTGCAGTGGAAACCGGCCGTGCCGACTTCGCCGTGGTGCCGGTGGAGAACTCCAGCGAAGGCGCGATCTCGCGCACCCTCGACCTGATCGTCTCCAGTCCGCTGAAGATCTGCGGCGAGGTGATGCTGCCGATCCACCAGAACCTGATGCGTTTACCCCCCTCCACCGCGAGCAGCCCTCTCTCCAACCCTCTCCCGCAAGCGGGAGAGGGAGCGAACGCTTGGCCCACACCGATCAAGCGCGTCTACGGCCACGCCCAGTCGCTGGCACAGTGCCAGAACTGGCTCGCCCGCCATCTGCCGCATGCGGAGCGCATCGCCGTGGTGAGCAACAGCGACGGCGCCCAGCGCGCCGCCGAGGATCCGGCCGCCGCTGCGCTGGGCAGCGAAGCCGCCGCCGAACTCTACGGGCTGCAAGTCATCGAGGCGCGCATCGAGGACGAGGCCAGCAACACCACCCGCTTCCTGGTGATCGCTCCGCAGGACGCGGCGCCCTCCGGACGCGACAAGACTTCGCTGGTGATGGGGGCGCACAACCAGCCCGGCGCCATCGTCAAGCTGCTGCAGCCGCTCGCCGATGCCGGCATCTCGATGAGCAAGCTGGAGTCGCGGCCGTCGCGTTCCGGCAACTGGGAATACCTGTTCTTCGTCGTCTGCGAGGGTCACCGCGAGGATGCGCTGCTGTCGGCAACGCTGGAAGAAATCCGCAAGCGCGCCGCCTTCCTGAAAATCCTCGGTTCCTACCCTGCTGCCAGTTCCTGACATGAATCCGTGTGACCTTGCGCCCGCCCATGTGCGCGCGATTGCGCCGTATCAACCGGGCAAGCCGATCGCCGAACTGGCGCGCGAACTCGGCATGCCAGAGTCCGACATCGTCAAGCTGGCGTCGAACGAAAACCCGCTCGGCCCGAGTCCGCGGGCACTCGAAGCGGCGCAGGCCTCGCTGCAGGACATGGCCATCTACCCCGACGGCGCCGGATTTGCGCTGAAGGCGAAGCTCTCGGCCAGGCTCGGCGTGGCGCCGGAGCAGATCGTCCTCGGCAACGGTTCCAACGACGTGCTCGATATCGTGGCGAGCGCCTTCCTCGAACAGGGGGCCTCGTCGGTCCATTCCGAGCATGCCTTCGCGGTCTATCCGATCGCCACCCAGACGGTCGGCGCCGAAGGCATCGTCGCGCCGGCACGCGATTACGGCCACGACCTGCAGGCGATGCGTGCAGCAATCCGTGACGACACCCGGGTGGTGTGGATCGCCAACCCCAACAACCCGACCGGCACTTTCCTGCCCTGGGCGGAGATCGAGGCCTTTCTCGACAGCGTGCCGCCCGAGGTGCTGGTGGTGCTGGACGAGGCCTACGGCGAGTACCTGCCCGAAGCCGACCGTTGCGACACGGTGCAGTGGCTGGCGCGCTTCCCCAATCTGCTGATCACCCGCACCTTCTCCAAGGCCTATGGCCTGGCCGGCCTGCGGGTCGGCTACGGCCTCGGCCAGCCCGACGTGATCGACCTGCTCAACCGCGTACGCCATCCCTTCAACGTCAACCTGCCGGCGCTGGCCGCCGCCGAGGCCGCACTCGACGACAGCGAGTTCCTGGCGCGCAGCTACGCCCTGAACCGTGCCGGCATGGCGCAGCTGACGGCCGGCCTGGCTGAGTTGGGCGTCGAGACCGTGCCGTCGAAGGGCAATTTTCTGCTGGCCAAGGTCGGCGATGCGGCGCGAGTGAACGCCGAACTGCTCAAGCGCGGCGTGATCGTGCGCCCGGTCGCCGGCTACGGCCTGCCGCAATTCCTGCGCGTGTCGGTTGGACTGGCGGGGCAGAACGCGCGTTTCCTCGAAGCCTTGGGAGCCTGCCTGTGATCATCGAGAAACTCGCCATCGTCGGCACCGGACTGATCGGCGGGTCGTTCGCGCTGGCACTGAAGCAGGCCGGTGCGGTGGGCGAGGTGCTCGGGGTCGGCCGCAGCCCCGCCAGTCTGGAGACCGCGCTCGACCGCGGCCTGATCGATCGCATCGCCGACTGGATGGAGGCCGGCCAGGCGGACTGCATCCTGCTGGCGTTGCCGGTGGGCGAGACCGCAGCGGTGCTGAGGCAGCTCGCACCGCACCTGAAGCCGGGCGCCATCGTCACCGATGCCGGCAGCACCAAGGTCAATGTCCTGGCGGCAGCACACGAGGTGCTGGGCGAGCGCCATGTCCGCTTCGTGCCGGGCCACCCGATCGCCGGCTCCGAGCAGAGCGGTCCGGCTGCTGCGCGTGCCGATCTATATCAGGGCAAGAAAGTGGTGCTGACGCCCGAGGCCGACACCGATGCCGGTGCCGTCGCCAGCGTGCGTGCCTTGTGGCAAGCGACCGGCGCCCAGGTCGAGACCCTCGAGGCGGGATTGCACGATCGGGTCTTCGCCGCAGTCAGCCATCTGCCGCATCTGGCTGCTTTCGCACTGGTCGACGAGCTGGCGCGCCGGGCCGACGGCGACACCTTCTTTCGCTTCGCCGCCAGCGGTTTTCGCGACTTCACCCGCATCGCCGGCAGCAGCCCGGAGATGTGGCGCGACATCGCGCTGGCCAATCGCGAGGCGCTGCTGGCCGAGCTCGACGCCTACCTGTCGGCCCTGGAGGTGGTGGGCGACGCGATCGCCGATTCCGACGCCGACGCCTTGCTGGAAATATTCTCGCGCGCCCGTGCGGCGCGCGAACGCTGGATAAACAAGCGGGAATCCTGATGGAATTTCTTGATCTGCCACCGTGCACCCGGGCCGCAGGCACGCTGCGCCTGCCCGGCTCGAAGAGCATTTCCAATCGCGTGCTGCTGCTCGCAGCACTGGCCGAAGGCACGACCGAGGTCCACGATCTGCTCGACTCCGACGACACCCGCCATATGCTGGCGGCGCTTACAACGCTCGGTGTCGGCGTCGAGGACTGCGGCGATCATCACTGGCGCATCAGCGGCGTCGGTGGCGCCTTTCCGGTCAAACAGGCCGAGCTCTTTCTCGGCAATGCCGGTACCGCGTTCCGTCCGCTGACCGCCGCCCTGGCGCTGTCCGGCGGAGACTATGTGCTGAAGGGCGTGGCGCGCATGCACGAGCGGCCGATCGGCGATCTGGTCGAGGCGCTGAAACAGCTCGGCGCGCAGATCGACTACCTTGGCAACCCCGGCTTTCCCCCGCTGCACATCCATCCGGCCACGGCGTCGGGCGATCGCGCGCAGGTGCGCGGCAATGTCTCGAGCCAGTTCCTCACCGGCCTGCTGATGGCGCTGCCATTGCGCCAGCAGGCCACCACGGTCGAGGTGGTCGGCGAGCTGATTTCCAAGCCCTACATCGGCATCACCCTGGCGATGCTGCGCCGCTTCGGCGTCGAGGTGGCACAGGACGGCTGGGCCAGCTTCACGGTGCCGGCGGAAGCGCGCTACCGCAGTCCTGGCACGATCCATGTCGAGGGCGATGCCTCGTCGGCTTCGTATTTTCTCGCTGCGGGGGCCATCGGCGGCGGCCCGGTGAGGGTCGAGGGGGTGGGCCGCGACAGCGTCCAGGGCGACGTCCGCTTCGCCGACGCGCTGGCACTGATGGGTGCGCAGATCGAGATGGGGCCGAACTGGATCGAGGCGAGCGCGCCGCAGTCGGGCCGCCTCAAGGCGATCGACCTCGACTGCAACCACATTCCCGATGCGGCGATGACGCTGGCGGTGGCGGCCCTGTTCGCCGACGGGGTCACCACGCTCAGGAACATCGCCAGCTGGCGGGTCAAGGAAACCGACCGCATCGCCGCCATGGCGACCGAGCTGCGCAAGGTCGGTGCGGCGGTGGAGGAGGGCGCTGACTTCATCCGCATCACCCCGCCCGAAAGCCTGATCCCCAATGCCGCCATCGACACCTACGACGACCATCGCATGGCGATGTGCCTGTCGCTGGTGGCCCTCGGCGGCGTGCCGGTTCGCATCAACGACCCCGGCTGCGTGGCCAAGACCTTCCCCGACTATTTCCGCGTCTTCGGCGGCATCGCGAAAGCGGTGCCGGTGCTGGCCATCGACGGTCCCTCCGCTTCCGGCAAGGGCACGGTGGCCGAGCGCGTGGCGCAGGCCCTGGGTTTCCATTTTCTCGACAGCGGCGCGCTGTACCGGCTGACCGCGCTGTCGGCGATGAAGCACGGCGTGGCACTGGACGACGAGACCGGGGTGGCGCAGCTGGCGTCGAGCCTGCCGGCATCGTTCCACGACGGCGCGGTGTGGCTGAAGGACGAGAACGTCAGCGAAGCGATCCGCGCCGAGAAGGTCGGCGAGGGTGCCTCCAAAGTGGCGGCGCTGCCGGCGGTGCGCGCGGCGTTGCTGGCGCGCCAGCACGCCTACCGGCAGGCGCCCGGGCTGGTCGCCGACGGACGCGACATGGGCACGGTGGTGTTCCCCGACGCGGTGGCCAAGGTGTTCCTCACCGCGAGCGCCGAGGCGCGTGCCGAAAGGCGCTATAAGCAGTTGATCGACAAGGGAATGTCTGCTAGTCTACCGGCCCTTGTCGGCGATATGCAGGCA
>JBAPWR010000179.1:0-3102 GCA_049283775.1 Thiobacillus sp. | reverse complement strand
ACGTGCTCGACCAGACGCAGCATGTTGCAGGTGTAGCCGTACTCGTTGTCGTACCAGGACACGACCTTGACGAAAGTGCCGTCCAGCGCGATGCCGGCGTCAACGTCGAAGGTCGACGGTGCGCTGTTGCCGACGAAGTCGGTGGAAACCACTTTCTCTTCGGTGTAGCCCAGCACGCCTTTCAGAGCGCCTTCGGAAGCGGCCTTCATGGCCTTGCAGATGTCTTCGTAGGTGGCTTCCTTGTTGAGTTCCACGGTCAGATCGACCACCGACACGTCGGAGGTCGGCACGCGGAAAGCCATGCCGGTCAGCTTCTTGTTCAGCTCCGGAATCACCTTGCCGACGGCCTTGGCAGCACCGGTGGAGGACGGGATGATGTTTTCCAGGATACCGCGGCCACCGCGCCAGTCCTTGGAGGAGGGGCCGTCGACGGTCTTCTGGGTAGCGGTGGCGGCGTGAACGGTGGTCATCAGGCCGCGCTTGATGCCCCAGGTGTCGTGCAGAACCTTGGCAACGGGCGCCAGGCAGTTGGTGGTGCAGGAAGCCGCCGAGACGATGGCCTGGCCGGCGTAGGTGGCGTGGTTCACGCCGTACACGAACATCGGGGTGTCGTCCTTGGACGGAGCGGACTGGACCACTTTCTTGGCGCCGGCCTTGATGTGGGCCTCGCAGGATTCGGTGGTGAGGAAGAAACCGGTGCAGTCGATGACGATGTCGGCGCCCACTTCGTTCCACTTCAGGTTGGCGGGATCGCGCTCGGCGGTCAGGCGGATCTTCTTGCCGTTGACCACCATGTTGCTGCCCTCGACCGCGACGCTGCCGTTGAAGCGGCCATGCACGGAGTCGTACTTGAGCATGTAGGCCAGGTACTCAGGGTCGAGCAGGTCGTTGATCGCGACGATCTCGATGTTGGGGAAGTCCTTGGCGACAGCGCGGAACACCATGCGGCCGATGCGGCCAAAACCGTTGATACCTACTTTGATTGCCATTTCTACAGCCTCCTAAGATCAAAAAAACAAAAACTAGCTGTCCGCAAAGAACGCGAAGGGACACCAAGAATTCACTTCGTGGTTCTTCGCGTCCCTCGCGGACACGGGTTTTACAGAACGCCCTTGACCGTGGCCGCGACGTTTTCTGCGGTAAAGCCGAATTCCTTGAACAGTTCGTCGGCCGGTGCGGACTCACCGAAGTGATCCCAGCCGATCACGGCGCCTTCCAGGCCGACGTACTTGCGCCAGAAGTCGCTGACGCCGGCTTCCACCGCCACGCGCGGCAGGCCTTTCGGCAGCACGCTTTCGCGGTAGGCGGCGTCCTGCTTGTCGAAGGTGTTGGTCGACGGCATCGATACCACGCGCACCGGGATGCCTTCCGCAGCCAGGGCTTCCTGGGCCTTCACTGCCAGACCGACTTCGGAGCCGGTGGCGATGATGACGGCCTTGGCACCAGCAGCGTCACGCAGCACGTAGCCGCCCTTGGCGATGTTGGCGATCGTGGCTGCGTCGCGCGCCATGAACGGCAGGTTCTGGCGGGACAGGATGTGGCAGGTGGGACCATCGCTGCGCTCGACCGAGTGCGCCCAGCCGATCAGGGTTTCCACGGTGTCGCAGGGACGCCAGACGTCGATGTTGGGAATCATGCGCAGGGTGGCGGTCTGCTCCACCGGCTGGTGGGTCGGGCCGTCTTCGCCGAGGCCGATGGAATCGTGCGTGAACACGTGAATCACGCGCTGCTTCATCAGTGCAGCCATGCGGATGGCATTGCGCGAGTATTCCGAGAACATCAGGAAGGTGCCGCCGAACGGCAGCAGGCCGCCGTGCAGCGCCATGCCGTTCATGATCGCCGCCATGCCGAATTCACGCACGCCGTAGCTGATGTAGTTGCCGGGGTTGCCGTTGCGCACCGGATGGCAGCCCGTCCAGTTGGTCAGATTGGAACCGGTGAGGTCGGCCGAACCACCGAGGAATTCGGGCAGCGCGGGGGCCAGGGCGTTGATCGCAATCTGGCTGGCCTTGCGGGTGGCGACGGTTTCAGCCTTGGCATTGATCTCGGCCAGCTTTTCGGCGATGTGCGCCTTCCAGTTGGCAGGCAGTTCGCCCTTCATGCGGCGCTCGAACTCGGCGGCCTCGGCCGGGTAGGCCTTCTTGTATTCGGCGAACTTGTTGTTCCACAGGGTTTCGAGCCCCTGACCCTTGGTCTTGGCGTCCCAGCCGGCGTAGATGTCGGCGGGGACTTCGAAGGCGGGATGGTTCCAGCCCATGTTCTGGCGGGTGGCTTCGACTTCAGCAGCGCCCAGCGCCGCGCCGTGGACGTCATGGGTGCCGGCCTTGTTGGGCGAGCCCTTGCCGATGATGGTCTTGCAGCAGATCAGGGTCGGCTTGTCGGTGCTGGCCTTGGCTTTCTGGATCGCGGCCTCGAGGGCGACGACGTCATGGCCGTCGACGTTGGGCACGACATTCCAGCCGTAGGCCTCGAATCGCTTGGCGGTGTCATCGGTGTACCAGTGCTCGATGTGGCCGTCGATTGAGATGCCATTGTCATCCCAGAAGGCGACCAGCTTGTTCAGTTTCCAGGTGCCGGCCAGGGCACAGGCCTCGTGGGAGATGCCTTCCATCATGCAGCCGTCGCCCATGAACACATAGGTGTGGTGGTCGACGATCGCATGATCGGGCTTGTTGAATTCTGCAGCGAGGATTTTTTCCGCCATCGCCATACCGACGGCGTTGGTGATGCCCTGGCCGAGCGGGCCGGTAGTGGTCTCGACGCCGGGGGTGTAGCCGTATTCCGGGTGGCCCGGGGTCTTGGAATGCAATTGACGGAACTTCTTCAGATCTTCGATCGACAGGTCGTAGCCGGTCAGGTGCAGCAATGCGTAAATCAGCATCGAGCCGTGGCCGTTCGACAGCACGAAACGATCGCGGTCAGCCCATTTGGGATTGGTGGGGTTGTGGCGCATGTGGTGATTCCACAGTGTCTCGGCGATTTCCGCCATGCCCATGGGGGCGCCGGGGTGGCCGGATTTGGCTTTTTCTACGGCATCCATCGCAAGCGCGCGAATGGCATTGGCAAGGTCGTTACGGGTAGGCATTGCGTTCCCTTCAGCAG
>JBAPWR010000178.1:0-1982 GCA_049283775.1 Thiobacillus sp. | reverse complement strand
GCTCAACGTGACGGTAGCCTACATCGTCTCCAAGATGACCGCTCCGTGCCCGGATCATATCCAGCATCTGGTGGAAGGCATCCGCTATCCACGGGGTGCCGGTGCCGCGCAGTCCCACTGATTCACTTCAGTGAACGAAAAGACCCCCGCCACGGCGGGGGTCTTTTTTTCCGGGTTCCCTACATGGGCTGGATCTGCCGCCGGCGTTCCCGTTCCAGGCTCTTCAGCCCGCGAAAGCTGCCCGCATCGCGGGCCTCGAGTCTGTGACCCAGCGCCAGCAGCAGTTCGGCAGTGGACAGCGCATCGGCGAGCGCATTGTGACGGGCGTAATTGCTGATCTGGAATATCCCCATCCAGTCATCCAGGCTGCGATGGCTGCGTGCGAACTGCGGGTAGAGCGCGGGTCCCACGTAAGCAAGGTCGGCCCATTCATGCCTGAAGTGGAGCCCGAGATAGGTCTTCAGGGCACGGCTGATCATGGACTCGTCAAACGCGACATGAAAAGCGACAAGGGGATCCTTGCCCAGGTACTCTAGAAAAGCCAGCAAGGCATCCGCGGGTGCCACCCCTTCTCTCTGCGCCGTGCCACCAATTCCGTGTATCAGGATGTTGTCCTTCGCGCTGGCCTGCGACTGCTGCAGCACGATCTCGAGGCTGTCATCGAGCTGGACGCGGCGGTTGACGACCGCAACGGCGCCAATGGCGATCAGGCGGTCGCGGCTGATATTGAGTCCGCTGCTTTCCACATCCACCACTACGCAGCGGCTCTGGCGCAGGGTCTGGTCCGGCCGCGGCGTCGGCAGCGCCTGCCACGCAGTCAGGCGCTCGACCTGCTGTGGGGTCAGCTCCGGTTTCTTGCCGAAGAAACTTGCCAGCCAGTTCATGCCTGGTAATCCAGGCCCAGCTTGGTCTGCAGTTTGCGCGCCTGGCGAAACGCTTCCTTGAGAATGCGCCGGTCCAGATTGTTGAGCGTATCGGGGTTCACCCGGTTGGTCAGGGTTTCGCCCTGCTCGTTTTGCTTGTGGTGCAGGCGCAGGCGCAGCAGCTGTATGAAGAGGAACGCCTCGCAATAGGCATCGACATCGCGGCTGCTGATTTTCAGCGGCGCCGCAATCTCGCGCAGCCGTTGCAGCGTGTTGGTCTGCACGCCGCCGATCGCCAGGCTGAAAATGCGCGCGGCATCGACGAAGGGCGTGATGCCGTTCATCTTGAGGTCGATGGTGTGGTCGTCGCCGGTCACGAAATCGCGCACCATGCCCAGTGGCGGCCGGTTGCGCAGCGCGTTGACCGCAAGCTGGTGCAGGAAGCGCGAGTTCTTCGGCGCTGCCCCCTGCAGCCATTCGCGTAGCGCCTTGCCCAGATGGGCTGCGCCATAAAGCGCGCGGAAATCGAAAAAGATCGTCGAATGCAGCAGATCCATCGGGGCGCCATGGTAGATCCACTTGTCGAAGGTGTTCTGCCATTCCTCCAGCGACAGGCACCACTTCGGGTTCGATGCCATCACATTGCCGCCGCACAGCGGAAATCCACATTCCGCAAGGGCATCATTGATCCGCTTGGCAAACGGTAGCAGCACCTCGCGTAACGCAGCCGGGTCCTCGTTGTCCTTGAGGGCGAAGATGATGCCGTTGTCCTGGTCGGTATTCAGCGTCTGCTCGAAGCGCCCCTCGGAACCCAGGGCCAGCCAGCAGAACTCGATCTGCTGCACCGGGCTGTCCTGCAGTTCGAGTTCGATGATGCGCGTGGTCAGAAGGTCGTTGAGGGTGGTGATGATCTGGGTCAGCTGTTCCGCCAGCATGCCCTGGGCCAGCATGTTGCGCGCAAGCTGCTGGATGTCGCGCGCGCTCTGCTTCAACTGGTCCAGCGTGGTGGCGTGGTGAATGGTGGTGCTGATCCGGCTCAGGCCGACGCGCTGCAGGCTGAACAGATCCTTTTCCGAGATCACGCCGACAAGGCGGCCATGGTCGGTGATCAGGACATGG